>NZ_JBVVPQ010000036.1:77990-79314 GCF_055811695.1 Bradyrhizobium sp. MI1.3
TTTGTGCTTCGTGTGTGCGTGCTCTCGTGTCCCCGGGGGGGGCCCCGCCCCGGGGGGGGGGGGCCGCGCCCGGCGGCCCCCCACGAATTTTGGGGGGGGGGGGGCCCCCCCCCCCCCCCCACACCGAGTTTGCCGTGCTTGCGTACGATCCGTTCTGCATTCCGGACCACAGCCCTCACCCCCCTTCCAATTCCGCCTTCCGACCCCAGATAAAGCGCCATGGTTTCCCAATCCCCTGACATGAAAACCGGGCTCGAGGGCCCGGTTCGCGCGCCATCCGCGGTTCCGATCGACGACGCCGTGCTGCCTTACGAGGTCGACGCGCTTGATGTGCGCGGTCGGTTGGTGCGGCTTGGTCCGGCGCTCGACGAAATCCTGACCAAGCACGATTACCCGGCGCCGGTCGGCAAGCTGCTCGGCGAGGCCATCGTGCTGACCACGCTGCTCGGCTCGTCGCTGAAGTTCGAAGGCCGCTTCATCCTCCAGGCCCAGACCGACGGTCCTGTGTCGTTCCTGGTCGTGGACTATCAGGCGCCGGATCGCCTGCGCGCCTATGCGCGCTATGATGCCGCGCGCCTCGGCGAAGTCCAGGATTCCGGCAAGACTTCCGGCGCGCTGCTGGGCCACGGTCATCTGGCCATGACCATCGACCAGGGCCCCGACATGAGCCGCTACCAGGGCCTGGTCGCGCTCGACGGCGGCAGCCTCGAAGACGCCGCTCACGAATATTTCCTGCGCTCCGAGCAGATCCCGACACGCGTGCGTCTCGCCGTGGGCGAGGAGTGGCGTTCGAACGACGGCGGCAAGCATCGCTGGCGTGCCGGCGGCATGCTGATGCAGTTCCTGCCGAAGGCGCCCGAGCGCGCGCGGCAGGCCGATCTGCATCCCGGCGATGCGCCCGAGGGCGTCGAGGTCCATGCCGTCGCTGAAGACGATGCCTGGGTCGAGGCGCGCTCGCTGATCGAAACCGTCGAAGACGTCGAGCTGATCGATCCCGAGCTGTCCGGCGAGCGGTTGCTCTACCGTCTCTTCCACGAACGCGGCGTGCGCGTGTTCAATCCGCTGCCCTTGAAGGCGCAATGCTCCTGCTCGCGCGATGCGGTGGCATCGATGCTGAAGAGCTTTTCGTCCGACGACCGTGCCGCAATGGTCAAGGACGACAAGGTCGTCGTGACCTGCGAGTTCTGCAGCTCGGTGTACGAGTTCACACCGGATGAGGCGGGCGTCGAGGACGCGTAGCGCGGTGCCGTAGCAACCATTAAAGGCTAGGCGGCTTTTTCGATCCAGGGCGTGCCCCGTTGCACGACAGTATTGGCGTAGATCA
>NZ_JBVVPQ010000037.1:0-76459 GCF_055811695.1 Bradyrhizobium sp. MI1.3
CCATCCCCAGATCCTCTTCAGATGTCTCTTAGAGAATCGCAGATTCGCGATTTACGCAAAGCCCTCGCAAGCGGGAGCGGTAAGAACCCCCGCAGCCATCCCGTTGTTATCCGGCCTTATTTTTCCTGCTCTGGACGGAGCCGGCGACCGATGGTTAATCGCGTCTTAACCTCGCCCTATCTATGGTGAACTGAACCGCTTCCCGTCGGCGCCTTGCTGCGACCGGCTGTTCCAAGAGTGCTGGCGTCCAGAATGGCTATGACCGCTTCATCCCGTGCGCCGCAGGACAGTGGAAGCTCCGATAGCGAACGCTCTCCCTTCGTCCGGCTGAACGAGCTGCTGGCACCCCATCAGCCCGGCAAGCCGTTGATTTCGCTTGCCGTCGGCGAGCCGCAGCATCCCGTGCCCGACTTCGTCGGCCCGGTACTGGCCAAGCACATCGCCGATTTCGGCCGTTACCCCGCGAACAAGGGCACCGACCCGTTCCGCAAGGCTGCCGGCGCCTGGCTGTCGTCGCGGTTCAAGCTGCCGCGCACCCTCGATCCCGAGAGCGAGATTCTCGTCCTCAATGGCAGCCGCGAAGGCCTGTTCCTCGCCGCGATCGCGGCCGCGCGCTATGTCGGCCCGCGTCCCGGCAAGCCGGCGATCCTGATGCCGAACCCGTTCTATCCGGTCTACGGCGCCGGCGCCCGCGCCGCCGCTTGCGAGCCGGTCTACCTGCCGACCACGGCTGAGAACGGCTTCCTGCCCGATCTCGACGCCATCGACGAGGCGACGCTGGCGCGCACGGTGGCGTTCTATCTGGCTTCGCCCGCCAACCCGCAGGGCTCGGTCGCCTCGCGCGATTATTTCACGCGCCTGAAGCAGCTCGCCGACCGCTACGGCTTCGTGATCCTCAGCGACGAGTGCTATTCGGAGATCTACACCCGCGAAGCGCCCGGCAGCGCGCTCGAATGCGCCGGCCCTGATTTCACCCGCGTGGTTGCGTTCCAGTCGCTGTCGAAGCGCTCCAACCTGCCGGGCCTGCGCGTCGGCTTCGCCGCCGGCGACAAAAAACTCATCGGCATGTTCCTCGAGCTGCGCAATATCGCGGCGCCGCAGGTGCCGGTACCGCTCCAGCATGTCGCGACCGTCGCTTACGGCGACGAGGCGCATGTCGAGGAGAACCGCAGGCTCTACCGGATCAAGTTCGATCTCGCCGACCAGATCATCGGCAATCGCTACGGCTATCGCCGGCCCGATGCCGGCTTCTGCGTCTGGCTCAACACGTCCGAAATCGGCGACGACGTGTCTGTGTGCCTGAAACTCTTCAAGGAAGCAGGCGTGCGCGTGGTGCCCGGCAGCTATCTGGCGCGGCTCCAGCCCGACGGCTTCAATCCCGGCGCAGGCTACATTCGCCTTGCGCTGGTGCAGGATGGCGAGACTACGGCGCAGGCGCTGCACCGCCTGGTCGAGACTCTGGGTTAGGCGGGGCCCGTGAGCATGTCGACAATCGAACGTGTCATTCCCTTGGTCGGCCATCTGCCGCCCTCGATCCGCGAGGGGTTGGCGCGGCGCGTGCGCGAGCTCAGCGGTCTCGGCCTGATCGCATTGTCGGGCGTCGCCTCGGCGGCGCTGATGACCTGGTCGGTGCAGGATCCCAGCCTCAGCCACGCAACGTCGCGGCCGATCCGCAACATTCTCGGCTATGCCGGCGCAATCGGCGCTGACCTTGCGATGCAGATCCTCGGGCTCGGCGCGATCATGCTGGTCCTGACGATCGCGGTCTGGGGGTGGCGCATGCTGACCCATCGCCCGTTCGACCGCGAGGCGCTGCGGCTCGGCTCCTGGATTCTCTGCACGGTGATCGCGGCGGGCTTCGTCAGCTGCTGGCCACATGGCGGCGCCTGGCCGCTGCCGACAGGCCTCGGCGGCGTGGTCGGCGATGCCTTGGTTCGCGCGCCCGCGGTGATCTTCGGACCGCCGGGCATGATCTATCGCATCGTGCTCGGCACGATCCTGTTCGCGGCGATGGCGGCGACCTTCCTGATCGCCTGCGGCCTCGGCGCACGCGAGCATGACGACGAACTCGCGGACATCGAGGACGACGACAAGCCGCTCGAACAGGACGAGGACAGCGATCGCGGTTCGGTGTCGCTGGGCTGGCTGTTCCATGCCTTGATGAGCACGAAGGCGCGACTGACCTGGTTGCTTGGTGCGGCCTACCGCTCGCTGGTCTCGAGCGGACCGAAGACCAAGGCCGTTGCATTCAGCCGCCAGGAGCCGAAGCTCGGTGGCGGCCGCACCGCGCCGTCGATCTCGCCCCAATCCGAAGACGAGCACGACGAGGACGAACACGAGGACGACGAGGAGGAGGAAGAGGAGGAGGAGCCGGCCGCGCGCGCCCCGCGCAAGAAGGCTGCGCCCAAGGCCGCTTCCAAGAAATCCTCCGACAAGTTCGAGCTTCCGTCCGTGTCGGTGCTGGCCGCGCCGAAGGCCGGCGATCGTCAGCCGCTCAGCAAGGCCGAGCTGGAAGCCAATTCGCGCGCGCTCGAAGGCGTGCTGCAGGATTTCGGCGTTCGCGGCGAGATCGTGAAGGCCCATCCGGGTCCCGTGGTCACGCTGTACGAGCTGGAGCCGGCGCCGGGCATCAAATCGTCGCGCGTGATCGGATTGTCCGACGACATCGCGCGTTCGATGAGCGCGCTGTCGGCGCGCGTCGCCGTCGTGCCCGGCCGCAACGCCATCGGCATCGAGCTGCCGAACGCCCATCGCGAAAAGGTCTATCTGCGCGAGCTGCTGGTCGCCAAGGAGACCGTCGATTCGGTTGCGAAGCTGCCGCTCTGCCTCGGCAAGACCATCGGCGGCGATCCCGTCATCATCGACCTCGCACGCACGCCGCACATGCTGATCGCCGGTACCACCGGCTCCGGCAAATCGGTCGCCATCAACACCATGATCCTCAGCCTGGTCTACCGGCTGCGCCCGGACCAGTGCCGCCTGATCATGGTCGATCCGAAGATGCTCGAACTCTCCGTCTATGACGGCATTCCCCATCTGCTCACGCCCGTCGTGACCGACCCGAAGAAGGCGGTGGTCGCGCTGAAATGGGCCGTGCGCGAGATGGAAGAGCGCTACAAGAACATGGCCAAGCTCGGTGTGCGCAACATCGACGGTTACAACACGCGCTTGCTCGAATTGAAGGCCAAGGGCGAAGAGCCAACGCGCACGGTGCACACCGGCTTCGACAAGGAAACCGGCAAGGCGATCTACGAGGAAGAGAAGCTCTCGCTCGACCCGCTGCCCTACATCGTCATCATCGTCGACGAAATGGCCGACCTGATGATGGTTGCCGGCAAGGACATCGAAGGCGCGGTGCAGCGTCTGGCGCAGATGGCGCGCGCAGCCGGCCTGCACGTAATCCTCGCCACGCAGCGTCCATCGGTCGATGTCATCACCGGCACCATCAAGGCGAACTTCCCGACCCGCATCGCCTTCCAGGTCACGTCCAAGATCGACAGCCGCACGATTCTCGGCGAGATGGGCGCCGAGCAGCTGCTCGGCCAGGGCGACATGCTCTACATGGCCGGCGGCGGTCGCATCAGCCGCGTGCACGGACCGTTCGCGTCGGACGACGAAGTCGAGAAGGTGGTGCGCCACCTCAAGACGCAGGGACAGCCGGAATATCTCGAAGCCGTCACGGCTGAAGAACCCAGCGAGGACGAGGACGGCGCGGTGTTCGACGCCTCCGCCATGGGCGCGGATGGCGGCGGCGATTTGTTCTCGCAGGCCGTTGCGATCGTCAAACGCGACCGCAAGGCCTCGACCAGCTACATCCAGCGCCGCCTGCAGATCGGCTATAACCGCGCCGCATCGCTGATGGAGCGCATGGAACTGGAGGGCATCGTCGGACCCGCCAACCACGCCGGCAAACGCGAGATTCTGGTCGAGGAAGAAGACAGCCATATGTGAGGCGAGCCGCCTCGGACCACCATTTCACGCAAAAACGTTATCTGCTTTTGGCCGAAATCACGCTAAAAGGGCGCCCAGCCACACAGGACGACGCGTTGATCAGACATCCGGACATTCGATTCGCTGCCATCGTCGCCGCGCGAAGCGCGCGCATGGCCGGCGTGATTCTCGTCACCGCCGCGATGGTGAGTGCGGCGTCGTTCGCGCAGACCGTTCCCGTGCCGAAGCCTGCGCCGAAGGGCCGCGATGGCAGTCCGGCCGGTGGAGGACCCACGGTCACCGGCGCGACCCAGACGCCGCCGAATCCGGTGATTCCGGATCCGCGCCGCAACGTGCCGAGCAGCATCTTCCAGACCTTCGATGCCAACCAGAAGGCCCAGGCTGCCAAGGTCAGCGCCTATCTGTCGTCATTGTCGACGTTGGTCGGAAATTTCGTCCAGGTCGGCCCCGACGGCAGCAAGACGCAAGGCGACTTCTACATCCAGAAGCCGGGCAAGGTACGCTTCGAATATGACGCGCCGAGCCCGATCGACATCGTCGCCGACGGATCGTCGCTGGTGGTGCGCGACCGCAAGCTCGCGACGCAGGACGTTTATCCGCTGTCGCAGACGCCGCTGCGTTTCCTGCTGTCCGACCGCATCGACCTGATGAAGGACACCAACGTCGTCAACGTCTCGGCCGACGACGTCTTCGTCAGCGTCACCATCGAGGAGAAGCAGGCGCTGGTCGGCACCAGCCGCCTCTTGCTGATGTTCGGCGCCAAGGACGGTCAGTTGAAGCAGTGGACCGTCACAGATCCGCAGGGCTACGACACCACGATCGCCGTTTATAATCTGGACACGAGCAAGAAGCTCGATCCCGGCATGTTCAAGATCGATTTTACCAATTACGGCCCGTCGCCGGGCTAGGTGCCGTAGGGTGGGTTAGCCGAAGGCGTAACCCACCATCTCGGTCCGCAAATTTGGAAGCATGGTGGGTTACGCTGCGCTAACCCACCCTACGATTCCGCTGCTGTGGACAAGCATTTTCCTCGCGCAAATCCATGCTAAGACGCATCCCTCATGCGTTTTTCCCTGACAACCTGGAACATCAATTCGGTGCGGCTACGCATCGATCTGGTCGCAAAATTTCTCAAGAGCTCGCGGCCGGACGTGCTGTGTCTCCAGGAGACCAAGTGCATCGACGACGCCTTTCCACTGAAGCGCTTCAAGCGGCTCGGCTACGAGCATGTCGCGCTGAACGGGCAGAAGGGTTATCACGGCGTCGCCATCGTCTCGAAGATTCCGTTCGAGTCGAAGGACATCCGCACCTTCTGCGACAAGGTTGATTCACGCCATATCTCAGTATCGTTCGGTGAGAAGGCCGGGATCGCGAAGCCCCTGGTGGTGCATAATTTCTACGTGCCGGCCGGCGGCGACATTCCCGATCCCGCGCTGAACGAGAAGTTCGATCACAAGCTCCGCTTCCTCGACGAGATGAAAGCGTGCGAGCCGTTGCATCCGCGCGGCGAGGATCGCCACATCCTGGTCGGCGATCTCAACGTCGCTCCGCATGAGAACGACGTCTGGTCGCACAAGCAGCTTCTGAAGGTGGTGTCGCACACGCCCATCGAAACCGAGAAGCTGCAAGCCGCGCTCGCCGCCGGCGAATGGGTCGACGTCGCGCGGGACCGCATTCCGATGTCGGAAAAGGTCTACACCTGGTGGAGCTACCGCTCCGCCGATTGGACCCTCGGCGACCGCGGCCGCAGGCTCGACCACATCTGGGTCTCGCGCGCGCTGAAAGACGCGGTCGGCGATTTCAAGATTTTACGCGACGCGCGGAGCTGGGAGCGTCCGTCGGATCATGTGCCCGTGACGGTGACGCTCGAGGTGTGATCTTGTAGCCCGGATGGAGCGTAGCGAAATCCGGGGCAGCTTTTCCGGAGGCACGAATCCCGGATTGCGCTTCGCTCCATCCGGGCTACGGCACTGCTAGCTGGTCAGCTTCGCACCCGCCATCAATATATCGCTGGCGATCTGGCTGGAGCGCACCGCGAATTCATCGCGAAGGCGGACGGCCGCAGCGGGGTCGCTTTCGAGCACACGCTGAAACAGGCTGCGCGCGACGCGGATGACGGAGGCGTGCTCGATCGCGATCGCGCTCGACGGCCGCTTCATCGGCACGATCAGCGCGAGCTCGCCGATCAGCGCACCGGGACTTGCGATCATCTCCGCGCCGGCGCCGTCGTCGACCCGGAAGGCGCCGCGCTGGACCACGAAGCCGGCATCGGCATCGTCGCCGAGATTGAACAAGACGTCGCCGCGGACGAAGTCACGCTGCTCGGAGCCGATCGCCAGCATGCGCAACGAAGCGTCTCCCAACAGGCGCAGTGTCGGGACACGCTCGAGAAGCGCTACATCGTCGTCGATTGACATTCAGGTCCGGGGCTCAAGGGCATGCAATCTAAAACGATTCGCACGCCCCAGAAGCGTATCACGGCACCAGCTTGTAGCCACCGGCTTCCGTGACCAGGATCTCCGGGTTCGCGGCGTCCTTCTCGATCTTCTGGCGAAGGCGGTAGATGTGGGTTTCCAGCGTGTGGGTGGTGACGCCGGAATTGTAGCCCCAGACCTCCTGGAGCAGGGTCTCGCGGGAGACCGGCATCTGACCGGCCCGGTAGAGGAAGCGGAGGATCGCGGTTTCCTTCTCCGTCAGCCGGACCTTGCGCGCGTTGGCGGCGGTCAGCATTTTGGAGCCGGGCCGGAAAGAGTAGGGGCCGACCGAGAACACCGCGTCCTCGCTGGCTTCGTGCTGCCGGAGCTGGGCGCGGATGCGCGCCAGCAGCACGGCGAAGCGGAAGGGTTTTGCGACATAGTCGTTGGCGCCGGATTCCAGCCCCAAAATCGTGTCGGAATCGGTGTCATGCCCGGTGAGCATGATGATCGGAGCCTTGAACCCGCCCTTGCGTAATGAACGCACCACTTCGCGGCCATCGGTGTCAGGCAGGCCAACATCCATCAGGACGAGATCAGGGGCATTGGCCTTCGCGGCGCTCGCGCCCTTGGCGCCGGTATCGACCGCGGAGGCTTCAAATTCTTCGTGCAGCGACAATTGCTCCACCAACGTATCGCGCAGATCGGTATCGTCATCCACGATCAGGATCTTGCGGGCATTGGCCATAGGGGGTCATCCTTTTGGGGTCCGGCGCGGCGCGCATCCATGCTGCACCCAACCGAGAGGGAAGTTTAGGGGTCGCCGTTATTATTATTGTTCGTGTTGAAGTAGTGGGCTGTTACCGATTCACAAGCCAGAACCACTCTAACCCAGAATAGCAGGCCGTTTTGATGAATGTCCTGTAATGAATTCGACATCGCACGTTCACATGAAAAATAAAGCTGCTTCAGCTAGTTACACCATGAACCGAAGCGCCGGGCCGCTGTCGGCGATCCGCGTTAAGCCTGCCGCCGGGAATCCGCGCCGGGGCTGGCTGACCGCCGGAGCGCTGACGATTCCGGTGGCGCTCGGACGCGGCGGCATTTTGGCGAACAAGCGCGAGGGCGATGGCGGCACCCCGAGGGGCAGCTTCCGTCCCAGACGATTGTGGTGGCGGGGCGACCGGCACAGCCGCCCGCAGACCTTCCTGTCGGCCCGGATCATCACCGGCGAGGACGCCTGGTGCGAGGATCCCAAGGACCGTCACTACAATCAGGCAATCCGCCTCGGCGAGGGGCAGGGCGGCGACCGGCTCAAGCGGGCCGACCATCTCTATGACTTCATCATCGAAATCGACCACAATACGAGGCCTCGGATCGCCGGCCGGGGCAGCGCGGTGTTTTTGCATCTGGCCCGCGACAATTTCGGCCCGACCGCAGGCTGCGTCTCGATGACCGAAGCGGCGATGCGACAATTGCTGCGGCGGCTGGGACCAAAAACAAAAATCATCATCGGGTGAGGACACATGCTCGACAGGGATCAGATCGCCGCCGCTTCGCAGGTCCTGATCAAACATTGGCGCGACGGCACCAAGCTTGACGCGCTGGAGCCACCGTTGCGGCCTCAGAACCGCACCGAGGGTTACGCCATACAGGCCGCACTCAGCGGGACTTTGTTCGGCTGGAAGATCGCGGCGACAAGCGAGTCCGGACAGAAGCACATCAACGTCGCGGGACCGCTGGCCGGTCGGATCATGAGCGACACCGTGATCGCCGATGGCGGCACAGTCTCGATGAAGGGCAACGCGATGCGCGTCGGCGAACCTGAGTTCGCTTTCCGCATGGCGCGCGATCTGCCGCCGCGCGCGGCGCCGTATACTGTCGACGAGGTGCTCGCCGCCGTGGACAGCTTGCATCCCGCGATCGAGATTCCCGATTCGCGCTTTGCCGATTTCGCCAGCGCCGGCGAGGCGCAGCTGATCGCCGACAATGCCTGTGCGCATCTGTTCGTGCTGGGCGCGGCGACGAATGCGAACTGGCGTGCCATGGATCTCGTCGAGGAGCGGCCGCAGATCACGCTGCGTGGCCAGCGCTATCTCGGCCACGGCAAGAACGTGCTCGGCGATCCCCGCATTGCCCTGGTCTGGCTGGCCAACGAGCTGCGTGGCCTCGGCATCACCTTGCGGGCAGGAGAGGTGGTGACCACGGGCACGTGCCATCCGCCGCTGCCGATCCAGGCCGGCGATCAGTTTGTCGCGGACTTTGGCGCGCTGGGAAAGGTGGCGGTGGGGTTTGAATAGGTTCTTCCCCACTGTCGTCCTGGCGAAAGCCAGGACCCATACCGCGTGATCTACGCAAAGGGCAGAACGGTCGTTGCCGCGGTCTTCGTCAAACAGACTATCGCGGTAATGGGTCCTGGCTTTCGCCAGGACGACCAAAAACAAATTCGCTTATGATCACCGGTGCCCGAAGATCGAACTGCCCACGCGCACATGCGTGGCGCCGAGCATGATCGCGGTCGCATAATCCGCGCTCATGCCCATCGAGAGCTTCTTCAATCCATTGCGCGCGGCGATCTTGGCGGTCAGCGCGAAATGCGCCGCCGGCGGCTCGTCCACCGGCGGGATGCACATCAACCCCGAGATTGTCAGCCCGTAGGTGTCGCGGCAGCTCGCGATGAAAGCATCGGCCTCGCCGGGGGCGATGCCCGCCTTCTGCGGCTCCTCACCGATATTGATCTGGACGAACAATTCCGGGTGCTTGTCCTGGGATTCGATTTCCTTGGCTAACGCCTGGCAAATGCTCGGGCGGTCGACCGAATGGATGGCATCGAACAGCGCGACCGCCTCTTTCGCCTTGTTGGATTGCAGCGGGCCGATCAGATGCAGCGCGATATCGGGGTAAACAGAAGTTAACGCGGGCCATTTGCTTTTGGCCTCCTGCACGCGATTTTCACCGAATACGCGCTGTCCGGCGTCGATGACCGGGGTAATTGCATCCGCGGCGAAAGTTTTCGACACCGCAATCAGCGTCACGGAGGCACGTTCGCGCCGCGCATCCCTGCAGGCGCGCGCGATTTCGGCTTCGACCGCGGCGAGCGCGTTTGGTGAATGGCCGGTTAGCGGCGCGGCGTTGGCTTCAGTCATGATGTCGCATCGGAGCTGTTGTTGCGGAGCTAGTTCTAATTTTACCGAGTTCAAGAAAGAGTTTTTGAACCCTTTGCTTTACCTTAGCCGCGGGGTGGGCAGCGAAGATGGCAAACGTCAGTTTCAACCGCAAACGAGCGAAACTCAAGCAGGTTCTCGGAATCCGGGCGCGGCTTGCGTTGCTCGCGGTAATTCTGGTGACGCCTTTGATGTTCGAGCGCATCCGTTCGCTCGAAGACACGCGCACGCGGCAGATCGCGCAGGCCACGGCCGAATTCACCACCGTTGCAAGACACAGCGCCGACGCGCAGCGCGAGGTGATATCGTCGGTCGAGACCATCCTGAAATCGGAAGCTTTCATCCGCGCCTCCGTCGGCGGCATCAGCAAGAGCTGTGACGTGCTGCGCGCGAGCCTGCCGTCGAATCTTCCCTGGATCCGCACGCTTCTGATCGCCGGCCAGGACGGGCGCATCCAGTGCGCCACCAACAACATGTATGTCGGCCTCGACCTCGGTGACCGGCCGTACTTCCAGCAGGCGCAGGAAACCGGCCGCTTCGTGCTGAGCGACTTCATCCTGTCGCGCCCGGTGCCGACACCGACCGTCATGGCGGTCTACCCGGTGTCCGCCTTCAGCGGCGTAGCGGATGCCGTCGTGCTCGCCACCGTCAACCTCGACTGGATGTCGAAGGTCATGAGCAATCTGGGTGGCCGCGCCGGCATCACGGCCGTGCTGGTCGACAGCGCGGGCACCGTGCTGGCGGCACCGGCCGACCAGCATAGTGCGATCGGACGTCCGCTCGACAACATGCCGCTGATGTCCGCGATCGCCGACAAGGCGCTGAGGTCTGACCAGGACGAAGGTTCACTCTCCTTCCTCGCCGCGGACGGCTCCCGCCGCGCGGTCAGCTATATCCGCATCGCCGGAACCAATGCCCGCCTGATCGCCAGCATCGACGAGGACAAGGTGTCCGCGGCCGTGAGCCGCGACATCCGCACCGCCTATCTCCAGCTCGCTTTCGTCGTCGTGTTCGTGCTGCTCGGCGCGCTGATCGCAGCCGAGAAACTGGTGATCAAGCCGATCAGGATGCTCGCCGACATGGCCAAGCGTCTGGGCGAGGGCGATCTGTCGGCGCGCGCCGCGCGCAATCGCCTGCCATCCGAGTTCGTGCCGCTGGCCCGTGCGTTCAACGCGATGGCCGCGCAGCTCAGCCAGCGCGAACGCGAGCTGATGGCGAGCAACGACCGGCTCACGGTGATGGCCTCGATCGACATGTTGTCGGGGCTCGCCAACCGCCGCGGCTTCCAGAGCCGCCTCGACTTCGAATGGATGCGCGCGCAGCAATATGGCAGCGACCTCGCGCTGTTGATGATCGACGTCGATCATTTCAAGCTGTTCAACGACACCTACGGCCATCTCGAAGGCGATTCCTGCCTGACCAGGCTCGGCGAGTCGCTGTCCGGCATCGCCGCCGACACGATGGGCTTCGCGGCCCGCTACGGCGGTGAGGAATTCTGCCTGTTGCTGCCGAACACCGACATCGCGCGCGCCGTCGAAATCGGCGAACAGGCGCGCGCGGCCGTGCTGAAGCTGTGCCTGCCGCACATCACCTCCGACCACATGATCGTCACCGTCTCGATCGGCGTTGCCGCGACGAAGCCCAACGAGAGCTTGCGGCCGGGCGATTTGATCGAAGCCGCCGACGCCGCGCTCTACGCCGCCAAGCACCGCGGTCGCAACAACGTCGTCGAACACGGCATCATGGTGATCGACAACGGCGCGGCGGAAATGATGATGGCGGGTTGAGGGCTAACCCGCAGCCCCGGTGGCATCGAGCTCGCGCTCGGTGACCACGCGATTGCGGCCGTTGTTCTTGGCGAGATAGAGCGCGCGATCGCAGCGCTCGATGAGATCTGTGATCGGTCGAGATCGTCGAAGCTGGTGGCCATCGCAAGTCTTCGGGTCCTGGCCACCAACCTGGCATCGACCTCTTAATCACACCCCAATGGCGGCCGCACTATTTGCCCGGGACGGTCGCGAAGGTTCCCAAATTGCGGCAACCCATTGACCCCTTGAGGACTTCTATGGCCTAGTCCGCCGTCTTTAGCTGGCCCAGATCCACGAAAACCCAACGATTCCATGACCTCCGAACGCTACAACGCCCGCGACGCCGAACCGCGCTGGCAAGCCGCCTGGGACCAACAGGCGATCTTCGTCTCCAGAAACGACGATCCGCGGCCGAAATACTATGTGCTGGAGATGTTCCCCTACCCGTCGGGACGCATCCATATCGGCCATGTCCGCAATTACACGCTCGGCGACGTGCTGGCCCGCTTCATGCGCGCCAAGGGTTTCAACGTGCTGCATCCGATGGGCTGGGACGCTTTCGGCCTGCCGGCTGAGAACGCCGCGATCGAGCGCAAGGTGGCGCCGAAAGCCTGGACCTACGACAACATCGCCGCGATGAAGAAGCAGCTCCGCTCGATCGGGCTGTCGCTGGACTGGAGCCGCGAGATCGCGACCTGCGATCCCAGCTACTACAAGCACCAGCAGAAGTTGTTTCTGGACTTCCTGCGCGAAGGCCTCGCCGAGCGCGAAAAGCGCAAGGTGAACTGGGACCCCGTCGACATGACCGTGCTCGCCAACGAGCAGGTGATCGACGGCAAAGGCTGGCGTTCGGGCGCCGTTGTCGAACAACGGGAAATGAACCAGTGGGTCTTCAAGATCACGAAGTACTCGCAGGAGCTGCTGTCGGCACTGGATACGCTGGACCGCTGGCCCGACAAGGTGCGGCTGATGCAGCGCAACTGGATCGGCCGGTCCGAGGGGCTGCTGATCCGCTTCGCGCTCGACGCGGCGACGACGCCGGCCGGCGAGAGCGAGCTGAAGATTTTCACGACGCGCCCCGACACGCTGTTCGGCGCGAAATTCATGGCGATCTCGGCCGATCATCCGCTGGCGCAGGCGGCCGCGGCGAAAAATCAGGAGCTCGCCGAGTTCATCGGCGAGATCAAGCGGATGGGCACGGCGCAGGAGATCATCGACACCGCCGAGAAACAGGGATTCGATACCGGCATCCGCGCGGTCCATCCGTTCGATCCGAGCTGGAAGCTGCCGGTCTATGTCGCGAACTTCGTGCTGATGGAATACGGCACCGGCGCCATCTTCGGCTGCCCTGCCCACGATCAGCGCGACCTCGACTTCGTCAACAAGTATGCTCTCGGCAATACGCCGGTGGTGTGCCCCGAGGGCCAGGATCCGAAATCGTTCGTCATCACCGATACCGCCTATGACGGTGACGGCCGCATGATCAATTCGCGCTTCCTCGACGGCATGACCATCGATCAGGCCAAGGACGAGGTGGCGAAGCGTCTCGAGAGCGAGCTGCGCGGCAACGCTCCGGTCGGCGAGCGTCAGGTCAATTTCCGCCTGCGCGACTGGGGCATTTCGCGCCAGCGCTATTGGGGCTGCCCGATTCCTGTCATCCACTGTCCGAAGTGCGACGTGGTGCCGGTGCCGGATGCCGACCTCCCCGTGGTGCTGCCGGAGGATGTGAGCTTCGACAAGCCAGGCAACGCGCTCGATCATCACCCGACCTGGAAGCACGTGACCTGTCCGCAATGCGGCGGCAAGGCGCAGCGCGAAACCGACACCATGGACACCTTCGTAGATTCGTCCTGGTACTTTGCGCGCTTCACCGATCCCTGGAACGAGAACGCGCCGACGACGCCAGAGGTCGCCAACCGGATGCTGCCGGTCGACCAGTATATCGGCGGCGTCGAGCACGCGATCCTGCATCTGCTCTACAGCCGCTTCTTCACGCGCGCGATGAAAGCGACCGGGCACATCGCACTGGACGAGCCGTTCGCCGGCATGTTCACGCAGGGCATGGTGGTGCACGAGACCTACCAGAAGGCCGACGGCACCTACGTCCAGCCGGTCGAGGTGAAGGTCGAGACCGGCGCCAACGGCCGCCGCGCCACGCTGCTGACGTCAGGCGAAGACATCCAGATCGGTCCGATCGAAAAGATGTCGAAGTCTAAGAAGAACACGGTCGATCCCGACGACATCATCGAGACCTATGGCGCCGACGTCGCCCGCTGGTTCATGCTGTCGGACTCCCCGCCCGAGCGCGACGTGATCTGGAGCGATGAGCGCGTCCAGGGCGCCTCGCGCTTCGTGCAGCGGCTGTGGCGGCTGGTGAACGATTCCGTGGAACCCGGCAAGGCCGCGCCGGCGGCCCGGCCGGCCAGCTTCGGCCCGGACGCCACCGCCTTGCGCAAGGCCGCCCATGGTGCGCTGGACAAGGTCACCACCGGGATCGAACGGCTGCACTTCAACGTCTGCCTCGCCCATATTCGCGAATTCACCAATGCGTTCGCGGAGGTCTTGCAGCGTCCCGGCCAGCCGGCTCCAGATTTGGCTTGGGCGATCCGAGAGGCGAGCCAGATCCTGGTCCAGCTGTTCTCCCCGATGATGCCGCATCTGGCCGAGGAATGTTGGCAGGCTCTCGGCCACAGCGGGCTGGTTTCCGAGGCCAATTGGCCCCAAATCGAACGTGATTTGCTGGTTGAAGACAGTGTGACCCTGGTGGTTCAGGTCAACGGCAAGAAGCGGGGCGAGGTCACAGTTGCAACAGCGGCCGAGAATCCGGAAATCGAGGCTGCCGTTTTGGCCCTCGATGCGGTAAAACTGGCCCTGGATGGCAAGCCCGTCCGCAAGGTGATTATCGTCCCCAAGAGGATCGTGAATGTTGTCGGCTAGGATCCGCATCGCAGCCCGCTTGCTGGCGGTCGCCGCACTGGCGGCCATGACGGCCGGCTGCTTCCACCCGATGTATGCCGAGCACACCGACGGCACGCCCGGCCTGCGCGAGAAGCTGATGGGGGTCGATCTGCCCCCGATCTCCAAAGCCAATGCCTCGCGCGAGGCCCGCGTCGGCGTCGAGGTCCGCAACGCGCTGGCCTTCAAGCTCTATGGCACCGCCACCGGCATGCCGCCGACCCACCGCCTGGAGATCCGCTTCTCAAGCAGCAAGTCGTCGCTGATCGTCGATCCCAATACCGGCCTGCCGAGCAGCGAAAACTACGGCCTCGACGCCCAGTACAATCTGATCGAGGTCGTCAGCGGCAAGTCGGTAATGACCGGCACCACGTTCTCCCGCGTGTCCTACGACATGCCCGGCTCCTATCAGCGTTTCAGCCGCAACCGCGCAATACGTGATGCCGAGGATCGTGCCGCCAACGAGATCGCCGAGAACATCACGACTCGCCTCGCCTCGTTCTTCACCGCGGGCACTTAATTCATCCCGTCCCCCCGGTTCGCCCGGAATGACGAATCCCAGGCAACATGGTCGCGCTGCGCGGAAAAGAGATCGACGCCTTTCTCGCCCGCCCCGATGTGGGCCGTTCGATCATCCTGCTCTATGGACCTGACGCCGGCCTGGTCCGCGAACGCGCGGATGCGCTGATTGCCTCGGCTGTCGACGATCCCAACGATCCGTTCTCGCTGGTCAAGGTCGATGGCGACGAGCTCTCCGCCGAGCCGTCGCGCCTCGTCGACGAGGCCATGACGGTGCCGCTGTTCGGCGGCCGCCGCGCCATCCGCGTGCGCGCCGGCTCGCGCAGCTTTGCCAGCGCTATCGACACGCTGGCTGAGATGGGCGTGAAGGATTGCCGCATCGTGATCGAGGCCGGCGAGCTGCGCCCGGAATCGCCACTGCGCAAGGCCTGCGAACGCGCCAAGACGGCCGTCGCGATCGCCTGCTATCCCGATAGCGAGCGCGACCTGGCCAAGCTGATGGAAGACGAGCTCCGCATCGCCAATTTGCGCATCGCGCAGGATGCCCGCGCGGCGCTGATGTCGTTCCTCGGCGGCGACCGCCAGGCCTCCCGCAACGAGCTGCGCAAGCTCACGCTCTATGCCCATGGCAAGGGCGAGATCACGCTGGATGACGTGATGGCTGTCGTCGCCGATGCGTCGGAGCTGAAACTCGATCCGATCGTCGATGGCGCCTTCGCCGGCCGACCCGAGATCGTCGAGAACGAGTTTGCCAAAGCCATGATCGCCGGCACCTACCCCGGCGTGATCATCTCTGCGGCGCAGCGCCAGGCGGCGTGGCTGCACAAATCGGCGCTCGCGATCGCCGACGGCACGCCCGCTTCCGCCGTGCTCGACAGCGGCTATCCGCGCCTGCATTTTTCGCGGAAGCCCGCGGTCGAAACCGCACTGCGCAATTTCAGCGTGGCGCGGCTCGCCGCCATCATCGAGCAGCTCGCGACCGCCGCGCTCGACACGCGCAAGCAATCCACCCTCGCCGCCGCCATCGCCCAGCGCACGCTGATGGCGATCGCCGCGAACGCGAAGCGGCGGAGCTGAGCACGCCGCTCTGCCCCCCGTCATTGCGAGGAGCCCTTGCAACGAAGCAATCCAGAATCTCTCCGCGGAAAGATTCTGGATTGCTGCGCTCGCGATGACGAGGACGGTGCGTGCCCCTCATCCTGAGGAGCGCGCTCTTGCGCGCGTCTCGAAGGATGCAGGCCGGGCCCTCGCCCTTCGAGACGCCGCTCCGCGGCCCCTCAGGGTGAGGGTGAGAGAGCGGAACTAGCGGCTACAGTGCGCCCTTCGCCAGCCGCCGCATCACCTCGTCGAGCTGATCGAGGTTGCGGTAATTGATCTGCACGGAGCCGCCGGGGTCGCGGTGGCTCACCGTGACCTTCAGCCCGAGCGCATCGCTGACGCGCTTTTCCAGATCGATCGTATCAGGATCCTTTTCCTTCCCCCCGGTGCTGCGGGCCTTCTGCGGCTTGCGCTCCGGCACGCCCTCTTCATGCGCCAGCGCCTCGGTCTGGCGGACGTTGAGGCCTTCGTCGACGATACGCTTGGCAGCCGCGAGCGGATCAGGCACGCCGATCAGCGCGCGGGCATGACCAGCGGTCAGATCGCCGCTCGTGATCAAGGCTTGCACCTCGGCGGGAAGCTTCGTCAGCCGCATCATGTTGGCGATGTGGCTGCGGCTCTTGCCGACGACTTTGGCGATGTCGTCCTGGCTGCGTTTGAACTCGTTGGCGAGCGCGTGATACCCGAGCGCCTCTTCCATCGGGTTGAGGTCTTCGCGCTGCACGTTCTCGACGATCGCGAACTCCAGCGCATCGCTGTCGCTGATGTCGACGGGGACGATCGGCACTTCGTGCAGGCCGGCCATTTGCGAGGCCCGCCAGCGCCGCTCGCCGGCGATAATCTCGAAGCGGTCCTGCGCACCCTTCACCGGCCGCACCACGATCGGCTGGATCACACCATGCTGCCTGATCGAATCGCTGAGCTCCCTGAGCTCGCTTTCCGAAAAGCTGCGGCGCGGATTGCGCGGATTGGGCTTGATGAACTCGATCGGCACCTTGCGTTGTGCGCGCGGCCGATCGACATGCTGAGCCTCGCCGCCGACGTCACCGATCAGACTCGCAAGACCCCGGCCCAGTCGCGAACGCGCTTCGTCGGCCATCGCCAGCTCCCTTGGATTCACGCTGCAGCACTCCAGAACTGAATTATCGAAACTCGTAACTCGTAGGATGGGTAGAGCGAAGCGAAACCCATCCTGTTGGCGCGACCCATGATGGGTTTCGCTGCGCTCTACCCATCCTACAGATCAGCGCACCTTCAATGCGTCGTCCGCAGCTCGCGCTCGCGCTGGATCACTTCGGTGGCGAGCCGCAGATAAGCTTCGCTGCCGACGCATTTGAGATCGTAGACCAGCACCGGTTTGCCGTAGGACGGCGCCTCCGAGATGCGCACGTTGCGCGGGATCATGGTCTTGTAGACCTTCTCGCCCATGAACTGCCGGACGTCGGCAACGACCTGGTTCGAGAGATTGTTGCGCGAGTCGAACATGGTCAGCACGATGCCGTGGATCGACAGGTTCGGATTGAGCGTCGAGCGCACCTGCTCCACCGTCTGCAGCAATTGCGACAGACCTTCGAGCGCGAAGAACTCGCACTGCAGCGGCACCAGGATTGCGTCGGAAGCCGCCATCGCGTTCACGGTGATCAAGTTGAGAGAGGGCGGACAGTCGATCAGCACGTAGGTGTAATCGGCGTCGGGCGAGACGTTGTTGTTGAGCGCGCTGATCGCGTCGCGCAGCTTGTACGCACGACCGGGCGTGGTGCCGAGCTCGAGCTCGAGGCCGGAGAGATCCATGGTCGAGGGCGCGATATGCAGCCGCGGCACCGCAGTCGACACCACCGCTTCCCGCAGGCTCGCCTCGCCCACCAGCACGTCATAGGTCGAGCAGGAGCGGTTGCGGCGATCAATGCCGAGGCCGGTCGAGGCGTTGCCCTGCGGATCGAGATCGACGATCAGGACACGCTCGCCAATCGCCGCGAGCGCCGTGCCGAGGTTGATCGCCGTGGTTGTTTTTCCCACGCCGCCCTTCTGATTCGCCAGCGCCAGAATGCGCGGATGGCCCTGCGGGACGGCGGCGGTCTGTTCTTGCTGCGGTTCGTCAATCACGCTCATCGCAAATTCCCCACTCGGCCCCTGACGCCTCACCCGCGCCGTTCGACGGAAGCCAGCTCGACGATCCAACCGTCGCCTGTCCGGCTTTGGTGGAGCTGCGGCTGAATATTCCAATATTTAGTGGCTTCGGTCAATTCAGACTCTACATCTTGACCCTTGAGAAACAACGCTTTTGCGCCTTGGCGCATCAGCGGCTCCGCAAAGCCGATGAGTTGGTGTAGCGGAGCCAGCGCACG
Source organism: Bradyrhizobium sp. MI1.3 (assembly GCF_055811695.1). Taxonomy (NCBI): domain Bacteria; kingdom Pseudomonadati; phylum Pseudomonadota; class Alphaproteobacteria; order Hyphomicrobiales; family Nitrobacteraceae; genus Bradyrhizobium; species Bradyrhizobium sp. MI1.3. The sequence continues at coordinate 18,255 of NZ_JBVVPQ010000037.1, forward strand.
CGCGGTGACGCAATCGACCGGGCCGGTGATTCTATCCACATTATCCCCGATCTCAGCGAGATGTACGACTCCCGGGGATGTAGTTATGCGGACGGCTTCGCGCAGGAAGGCCGCCTTCTTGGCGATTCGCTCGACCAGATGGACGCTGGCCCCGGCCGTCCCCGCCATGGCGCAAGCCAGCACTATGCCGGGGAAGCCGCCGCCACTGCCGAGATCGGCCCAGCGTTTGGCCGATGGGGCGAGAGCGACGAGCTGAAGGGAGTCGGCGATGTGCCGGGTCCAGAGATGCGGCAATGTCGAGGGCGCAACCAGGTTGGTCTTGGCCTGCCACTCCCGGAGCAGTGCGATGTAGCGATCGAGCCGGGCCTCCGTTTCATGTGAAACGGGCGCAAGCTTGAGCGCTGCAATCTTGTCGGCTGCGATGACGGCGTCCAGCGATCGATGGTTGGCGCTGGCCTTGTCGATCTTCGGTCTGGTCGGCGCCGGTTCGAAGCGACCACCGGCGCCCTCTCCCGCCGAGGGTTTTCCTGATGACGATCTGCCGCCGCCCGGCCCGCGCTGTTTCACGTGAAACCTATGCGATCGCTTTGGACGTCTTCCGCGCTTCGCGGCGGAGATAGGCCGCAAGGATGCCGAGCGCGGCCGGCGTCATCCCGTCGATTCGGCCGGCTTGGCCAACCGTGAACGGACGTGCCTTCTCCAGCTTGGCCCGGACCTCATTGGAGAGACCGGGGACCTGCTGGTAGTCGACGTCCGACAGCACCATCCCCTCGTCCCGCCTGAAGGCTTCAACGTCGGCGCTCTGGCGCTCCAGATAGACGTCGTACTTCGCGTCGATCTCGAGATGGGCGGCAATGACGGGATCAATGGCAGCGAGCTCCGGCCAGATCGCACGGACCTGACTCCAGCCGATGTCGGGATAGGCCATCAGCTCGAAGGCCGACCGCCGCTGGCCGTCCCGGTTCAGGGACAGTCCATGCTTGATCGCTTCGTTCGGGGTGATCGTCAGCGACTTCGACAGCGCTCGAGCCGCATTCAGGGCGTCCATCTTGGCGCGATGATGCACGGTCCGGGCGCTCCCGACGCATCCCAGGGCGATGCCCTTCTCGGTCAAGCGCTGATCGGCATTGTCTGCGCGCAGGGTCAGCCGGTACTCGGCCCTGGAGGTGAACATCCGATAGGGTTCGCTGATGCCGCGGGTGACGAGGTCGTCGATCATGACGCCGAGATAGCCATCGGCGCGGTCGAACACGGTCAGCGCGGCGCCGCTCGCGGCCAATGCCGCGTTCAGCCCGGCCACGATGCCCTGGCCAGCGGCTTCCTCGTACCCCGTGGTGCCGTTGATCTGCCCGGCCAGGAACAGGCCGCGCAGACGCTTGGTCTGGAGGGTCGGATCGAGCTCCCGGGGATCGACGTGGTCGTATTCGATGGCATAGCCCGGCCGGACCATCTTGACCCGCTCCAGGCCGGGAATGGTTGCGAGGATGGCGAGCTGGACCTCCTCCGGCAGCGAAGTGGAGATGCCGTTGGGATAGACCGTGCTGTCGTCGAGCCCCTCCGGCTCCAGGAAGATCTGGTGACCATCGCGATCGCCGAAGCGAACGATCTTGTCCTCGATCGAGGGGCAATAGCGCGGTCCGGAGCTCTTGATCTGGCCGGAGTACATCGGAGAACGATGGACATTGGCCCTGATCACGTCGTGGGTCGCAGGCGTGGTGCGGGTGATCCCGCACTGGATCTGTGGCGTCGTGATTCGCTGGGTCATCACCGAAAACGGCTCCGGAGGCTCGTCCCCCGGCTGCATCTCGACCGCCGGCCAGTCGATCGTGGTGCCATCCAGACGCGGCGGTGTCCCTGTCTTGAGCCGTCCAAGGGTGAACCCGGCGCGCTCGAAGGACGTCGAAAGGCCCATTGCCGGCGCCTCGCCAACCCTGCCGGCCGGCCAGTTCTTCTCTCCGAGATGGATCAGACCGCGGAGGAAGGTGCCGGTGGTGACGACGACAGCCCCTGCCCGAAGTTCGCGGCCATCTGCCAGGCGCAGGCCGATCACCCGTCCCTCGACCACGATCAGCTCGTCCGCCTCGCCTTCGATGACGGAAAGACCCTCGGTCTCCCGGATCGCCGCCTGCATCGCGGCGGCATAGAGCTTCCGGTCGGCCTGGGCGCGCGGACCACGCACCGCCGGGCCCTTACGTCGATTGAGGACGCGAAATTGGATGCCGCCGGCGTCTCCGACCCGGCCCATCAGACCATCGAGCGCGTCGACCTCGCGAACCAGATGGCCCTTGCCGAGACCGCCAATCGCGGGATTGCAGGACATTGCGCCGACCGTGGAGAAACGGTGCGTCACCAGGGCGGTCGCCGCGCCCATCCGGGCAGAGGCAGAAGCGGCCTCACAGCCGGCGTGGCCGCCGCCAATCACGATGACGTCGAAGCTCTCTCGCTCTGTTCGCATGGGCGGACTTCTAACTCAGAGGCGGGCAAGCCGGAAGTGGAAACTGGTCAAGGCAGTTGTTTCACGTGAAACGGGGAAAGCGGAGCCCAAGTGTTTTCCGCGAAAACAACCCCATGCACAGTAGAATGGCCCTTGGAAAGATTACCATTTTTAGTCAGGGGAAATGGAGATTACGAAGGGAAAAGCGTGGTCCGTAGGTCGCAACGCCTGAGGACGGACGGTGATCGGAAAGGCCACGGCAGAGCCTACAACCGGCATTGCGGGGTGCCCCTTCCGCACTCCCGCTCCTTAAGGCGCCATCGCTCGCAGCGCAGTCAGTCCCGAGGTCGACCGAGTGAACCTCAAGGGCCAATGTTTCACGTGAAACAGCTTGAACAGCGGCTGCCGCGTTTCACGTGAAACGGAAGAGGTGGAACAAAGGCTAGTTCTACAATGAAGAACTAGCGCTACTTCCCAACACAGAATTTCTGGAAAATGGCACCCAAGACGTCTTCGACATCCACCCGACCCAACAGCCGGCCCAAGGCATAGGCCGCAGCGCGCAGCTCTTCGGCGGCGAGCTCCTCACCCTGTTCTACGAGATCCAGACTCCGGCGCAAGCTGTCCGCTGCCCGGCGGAGCAGATCCCGTTGGCGGGCCCGGGTCACCAAGGCCCCCTCGGTCGTTCCGAAGAAGTCGGCGGCGAATTTCACGAGGGCATCGACCAGCTCGGGGATGCCGTCCCCCCGGCTCGCTGCGATTCCGAACTCACCGCGCGGGCCGACGTCCTCGACCCCGCCAAGATCGATCTTGTTGCGTACGATCCAGACCGAGCCGCCGGAGCGACTGCCTGCGTTGCCGGACTTCCCCAGCAGCGGCATCGCGGCCGGATCAACAGCGCGCCCACCCTCCACCAGCCACAACACGAGGTCGGCGTCTTCGGCTCGCGCCCGCGCCCGGCGCACACCCTCCTGCTCGACTGGATCGTCGGTCTCGCGAATCCCGGCCGTGTCGATCACCGTGACGGGATAGCCGTCGAGATCGAGCTGCACCTCGATCACATCGCGCGTCGTACCGGCATGCGGCGAGACGATCGCGACGTCGCGGCGCGCGAGCTGGTTGATCAGCGTCGACTTGCCGACATTCGGCTCGCCCGCGATCGCAACCACCAAGCCGTCTCGCAAGCGTTCAGCTTGTCCCTGTGCCGCAAGGACTTCTGTGATTTCGTCGTGCAGCGCACTGATCGCCTTCACCGCAGGCGCCATCAACTCGGCGGGCACATCGCCCTCGTCGGAGAAATCGATGCCGGCCTCGATCAAGGCCGAGGCGTCGATGATGCGCTCCCGCCAGTCGCGCGCGCGATTGCCGAGGAGACCCTGCAGCTGCCGTAACGCCTGGCGGCGCTGGCGGTCGGTGTCGGCGTGAATGAGATCGTCGAGGCCCTCCGCTTCGGTCAGGTCGAGCTTGCCGTTCTCGAAGGCGCGCTGGGTGAATTCGCCGGGCTCGGCGGCGCGCATATTCGGAATTACGGAGATAGCGGCGAAGAGTGCCGCCAGCACCGCGCGGCCGCCATGGACGTGAAATTCGGCGACGTCCTCGCCGGTCGCGCTGGCGGGGCCTGGAAACCACAACACCACCGAATCGTCGATCGGCTGGCCCACGCCGTCATGAAGCAGCCGGCGGCTGGCCTGTCTCGGCGCCGGCAGCTTGCCCGCCAGCGTCGTCAACGCCAGGCTGGCGCCTGGCCCGGAGACGCGCACCACCGCGAGCGCACTCGGCGGACGGCCGGACGACAGCGCAAAGATGGTCTGGTCTCGCGGATGCATGGCCTATTTGTCCGGCTGAAAGGGAAAAGGCAAACATCTGTTTCTGCCGACGAACGGCGGGTTTTGCTGCGCCAAATCCTGCAGCAAAACCTATGTTGCAATGCAATATATCCAGTGGCAATTGCTGCGAGAATTACTCACTGCGGAATGATAAACGAGCCGGATAATAAATATTACCAAGTAGTATCAAGGCCTTATTACAAAATCCGGTCGAGGCAACAAACACGCCGCCATGCTGCACCTTCGCTGCAGCAAACCCGCACAAAAAAAGGGCGCCCGGAGGCGCCCTTTGATCATATTGCACCGCAATCAGGTGTTCATCGAGTCGAAGAACTCGGAATTGCTCTTGGTCGAACGCAGCTTGTCGAGCAGGAAGTCGATACCGTCCATCGTCCCCATCGGATTCAGGATGCGGCGGAGCACGTACATCTTCTTCAGGACCACCGGATCGGTGATCAGCTCTTCCTTGCGGGTGCCGGAGCGCGAAATGTCGATCGCCGGGAAGGTCCGCTTGTCCGAAACCTTGCGGTCGAGGATCAGCTCCGAGTTACCGGTGCCCTTGAACTCTTCGAAGATGACTTCATCCATGCGGCTGCCGGTATCGACCAGCGCGGTCGCGATGATCGTCAACGAGCCGCCCTCTTCGATGTTGCGGGCGGCGCCGAAGAACCGCTTCGGCCGCTGCAGCGCGTTGGCATCGACACCGCCGGTCAGCACCTTACCCGATGACGGCACCACGGTGTTGTAGGCGCGGCCGAGGCGCGTGATGGAGTCCAGCAGGATCACCACGTCGCGGCCATGCTCGACCAGGCGCTTGGCCTTCTCGATCACCATCTCGGCGACCTGGACGTGGCGCACCGCCGGCTCGTCGAAGGTCGAGGAGACGACCTCGCCCTTCACCGAGCGCTGCATGTCCGTGACTTCTTCCGGACGTTCGTCGATCAGGAGCACGATCAGATAGCACTCGGGATGATTATGCGCGATCGAGTGCGCGATGTTCTGCATCAGCACCGTCTTGCCTGTGCGCGGCGGCGCGACGATCAGCGCGCGCTGGCCCTTGCCGATCGGCGCGACGATGTCGATCACCCTTGCAGAAAGGTCTTTCCGCGTCGGATCGTCGATTTCCATGCGGAAGCGCTGATTCGGAAACAGTGGCGTGAGGTTGTCGAAATTGACCTTGTGCTTGGCCTTTTCCGGGTCCTCGAAATTGAGCGTGTTGACCTTCAGCAACGCGAAATAGCGCTCGCCCTCTTTCGGGCTGCGGATGTGGCCTTCGATGGTGTCGCCGGTGCGCAGGCCAAAACGGCGGATCTGCGAGGGCGAAACGTAGATGTCGTCCGGGCCCGGCAGATAATTCGCATCGGGCGAACGGAGGAAGCCGAAGCCGTCGGAGAGAACCTCGACGACGCCTTCGCCGACGATATCGGTCTCGGCGAGCGCAAGCTGCTTGAGGATGGCGAACAGCAGCTCCTGCTTGCGCATGGTGCTGGCATTCTCGACCCCGTTCTCTTCCGCGAACGAGACGAGCTCGGCCGGCGTCTTCGACTTGAGGTCCTGGAGTTTGATTTCCCGCATTGGGGTGGTCCTGTGGGGTAACCTGGGGAGGGGTGCGAGGAGGCTCTGAAATGCGGACGCGAAAAGGTAAGGTCCGCAGGTCTGGCAAGGAGAGCGCCGGTGAGGCTTCAAACCTGATGGGGTGTCCGGCCTCTGGAAAGCTCAGACACGACCACATCCGCCTGCGTTGGGTGGGATATTGCTAATATAGAAAATCGCCTCTCACTCCGCAAGCAGAAGCACTGAGCGATTGTTCGCGACCCCTGCCTAGAACGGCTTCACGATCACCATGATGACGATCAGAATCATCAGGCCAGTGGGTACCTCGTTGATAATCCGATAAAATTTCTGGCTCCGGGGGCGCCGATCCGCGGCGAAATCCTTCAGCCAGCGCGAAAAAAAGCCGTGGACCGCGGACATCGCGAGGACCAGTGCCAGTTTTACGTGCAGCCAGCCGAAGCTGAACCAATGGCCAGCCCAGGCGAGATAGAGCCCGGCGAGCCAGGTCACGATCATGGCGGGGTTGATGATGGCCTTGAACAGCCGCCGTTCCATGATCTTGAACGTTTCCGACTGCTTCGAGCCGATGTCGGCCTCGCAATGATAAACGAACAGCCGTGGCAGATAGAGCATGCCCGCCATCCAGGAGATGACGGCGATCACATGCAGCGCCTTGATCCAGAGATAGACGTCTTCAAACATGTCTGGGATCCGGATTCCTGCCCAGCCGCGGGGAACGCTGGGGATAGTAAGAACTCGTTAAGGTCTTGCCTGCACACATATCCGTCCGTAGCGCCCTTCTCCAATAAGAATCTTAGATTCTTAAGGTTTGAGTCTATGTGACGGTGAATTGGACTCACACATTTCCGTCCGCCCGTTCACACGCGCTTGTTCACATCCATCAACATATCCCTGATCACTCTGGCCGCCCTCGATAAGGCGGTCAGCTTCAAAGGCTTGCGCGTTTCTGTCGGCAGCTTATCAAGAGGGTTATCGGCACAATCCCGTTTCCCTTTCGACGGGGCGCCGAACTTGTTCTCACGGGCAGTGGTGTGAAGAAAATTGGCACTTGTCCCGCCCCCGGTGTCGCGCATCCCTTTCCGAGGGGTTAAGGTCCACAGAAATCCACAAACCAAACCGGTTTCATACAAAGGGCTTTTGTGCCGACCTCGAACAATTATTTCCATCTGCACCTCGTGTCCGATTCCACCGGTGAGACGCTGATCACGGTCGCGCGGGCCGTTGCCGCCCAGTACGCCAACGTGACCCCGGTCGAGCACGTCTATCCGCTGGTGCGCAGTCAGAAACAGCTCGATCGCGTGCTCGACGAGATCGAGGAAGCGCCGGGAATCGTGCTGTTCACGTTGCTCGAGAAGGATCTGGTCGCCAGGCTCGAGGACAAGTGCAAGGGGATCAATGTTCCGAGCCTGTCGATCATCGGCCCGGTGATGCAATTGTTCGAGGCGTATCTCGGAGCCGCCACGACCGGCCGGGTCGGTGCCCAGCACGTGCTCAACGCCGAATACTTCAAGCGCATCGACGCGCTGAACTACACGATGATCCATGATGACGGTCAGCATGTCGAAGGGCTCGACGACGCGGACGTGGTGCTCGTCGGTGTCTCCCGCACCTCCAAGACCCCGACATCGATCTATCTTGCCAACCGTGGCATCCGCACCGCCAACGTGCCGCTGGTTCCAGGCATTCCGGTGCCGTCGCAGTTGGAAACGTTGACGCGACCGCTGGTGGTGAGCTTGCATGCGACGCCGGAACGCTTGATCCAGGTGCGCACGAACCGCCTGCTCTCGATGGGCGCCGATTCCAGCGGCGACACCTACACGGACAAGCAGTCGGTCGCCGAAGAGGTCGCATTTGCCCGCAAGCTGAGCGCCAAGCACGATTGGCCGCTGCTCGACGTCACGCGGCGCTCGATCGAGGAAACCGCCGCGGCGATCATGAAGCTCTATAGTGATCGTCAGCGTAACCGGCCTTCTGAATAGTTTTGGGAATAGTTTCGTGATGGGTCTGTGGCTCGGCAAATCCTCATTGATCCTGGCCTCGCAGAGCAGCGCGCGAAAGATGCTGCTGGCCAATGCCGGGCTCGAGTTCAAGGTGATCACAGCTGATATCGACGAGCGCGCGATCCAGGCCGCCTCCGGGCTGTCTGGTCCGCGCGAGATTGCCTTGCTGCTGGCGCGCGAAAAGGCCAAGGCGGTCTCGGCTCATCACGCTGGAAGCACCGTCATCGGTGCGGATCAAACGCTGGCGCTTGGCGATCGCATCTTCAACAAGCCTGCGGGCCGCGCCCAGGCGCTGGCGCAACTGCGCGATCTCTCCGGACACAGCCATGAGCTGAATTCTGCCGTGGCGATAGCACGTAATGGTGAGATCATCTTCGAGGACGTCTTGGTCGCCCGCCTCACCATGCGGCAGATGACCGAGGCCGAACTTTCGACCTATCTCGACATCGCCGGCGATGCCGTCACCACCAGCGTCGGCGGCTATCAGCTCGAAAGCCTGGGGATCCATTTGTTCGAGCGTATCGAGGGCGACCACTTCACCATTCTCGGCTTGCCGCTGCTGCCGCTGCTTGCGTTCCTGCGGCACGAGCGGCTAGTTGCGGTGTGATTGGCAAAGATGGCTGGGCGCTGATGCGAATCTTGGGACTGACCGGCTCGATCGGGATGGGAAAATCCACCACCGCGAAATTATTCGCGGAGGCTGGCGTCCCTGTCTACGATGCCGATGCCGCCGTCCATCAGCTCTATGAGGGCGAGGCTGCGCCCGCGATCGAGGCCGCCTTCCCCGGCACCACCGCGAACGGCAAGGTCGATCGGTCAAAACTGTCGGCGCGTGTGGTGCACGATGCTGCGGCCATCAAGCAGCTGGAGCAGATCGTCCATCCGATGCTGGGCGCTTCCCGCAAAAAATTCTTCGCCGACGCCGAAGCCGCCAAGGCGCCCGTCGTGGTGCTGGACATTCCACTGCTGTTCGAGACTGGGGGCGAGACGCGGGTCGATGCCGTAGTCGTGGTGACGACGTCTCCGGAACTGCAGCGCGAGCGGGTGCTGGCGCGCGGCACGATGGACGAGGCCAAGCTCGACGCCATCATCGCCAAGCAGACACCCGACGCGGAAAAGCGCAGGCGTGCCGATTTCGTCGTGGATACGTCCCACGGACTCGATCCGGTGCGCGCCCAAATCGCGCACATCCTGGCGGCGGTCGTTAAGATGCCGCAGCGGCGCGCCTGATTCGGCGCCTGACACGGCTTCTCAGATCATGCGCGAAATCGTTCTCGACACAGAAACCACCGGCCTCGACCCGCTGCGGGGAGACCGCCTGGTCGAAATCGGCTGCGTCGAGATGCTCAATCGCATGCCGACGGGGCAGAGTTTCCACGTCTATATCAATCCCGAAAGGGACATGCCGGCAGAAGCCTTCGCGGTGCACGGGCTGTCGGCCGAGTTCCTGGCGACCAAGCAGCTGTTTCACGAGGTCGTCGACGATTTTCTGGAGTTCATCGGCGATGCGCCGCTGGTGATCCACAATGCCTCGTTCGACATCAGCTTCATCAATGCCGAGCTCGACCGGATCAAGCGCCCGGCGATCCCGCGTGAGCGGTTGGTCGATACGCTGCTGCTGGCACGGCGTAAGCATCCCGGCGTGTCGAACCGGCTCGACGATCTCTGCTCGCGCTATGCGATCGACAATTCACGCCGCACCAAGCACGGCGCGTTGCTCGACGCCGAGCTGCTTGCGGAAGTCTATGTGGATCTGGTCGGGGCGCGGCAATCGCAGCTGCTGCTGGCCTCGGAATCCGAGGAGACTCGCGCCAACGGGGCTGCTGATGCGCCACGGCGGCAGCGGCCAGCGCCGCTCGCGCCGCGGATTTCAGACGCCGAGCGCGAGGCCCACCGGGCCTTCATCGCAACGCTCGGCGACAAGGCGATCTGGAACGAGTTCTTGCCCGCTCCAGCTGTCGCTTCGGCCGGTTAGGCCTGACCGCTCGGCTGAGCGGCCATTTGCCGCTCCATGTTCTGACGATAGAGGCCGACGAAGTCGACCGGGTCCAGCATCAAAGGCGGGAACCCGCCGTCGCGCACGGCCGTGGCGATGATCTCACGGGCGAACGGGAACAGCAGGCGCGGGCATTCGATCATTACCAGCGGATGCAAATTGTCCTTCGGCACGTTGGAGATGCGGAACACGCCGGCATAAGCGAGCTCGAACGAGAACATGATCTTGCCGGCGGTCTCGGCCTTGCCCTCGACCGACAGGGTCACCTCGAACTCCTGTTCGCTGAGGTTGTTGGCGCTCACATTGATCTGGATGTTGATCTGGGGCGGTTGGCTCTGCTGCTGGAGCGAGCTGGGCGCATTCGGATTTTCGAACGAGAGGTCCTTGGTATATTGCGCCAGGACGTTGAGCTGGGGAGCCTGGGCCGCCTCGGGAGGGGTGCCGTTACCGTTGGTCATAAGAGTGTCTCCTTACCCGATTGGGCTGAATTTCGCGGCGGTTGGCTAACATAGGGCTACCTCGTTCCACAAGGACGAACGGTCCCGGATGGGGAATTCCGGCCACGGCCACAACTGCGGCGTTCATCCCGCCGATCCAGCGCAACTGCGCCTTAAACGATTGAAGATGCGCGATTTCCGGCCAGGATCGGGTTTCCCCTTAAGCATAAAACGCGCTACACTCGGTGCTGTGCCAAAAGGCGCCATTGGCCGGGCAAGATTTCGTGCCTACATCCCACGGACCTGACGCGCGGACCCGAAATGGTGATGTGGACTTGCCGTTCCGGTATGGAACGGTCTACTGGCCGGATCGATTTTCCCGGCACGATCCTTTCGAGACGGCCCCTTCTACAGACGACCAGAAAGCGAATACGACGTGGACATCTACACCATCATCTTCCTGGCGCTGGCGGTCTTCATCTTTCTGAGGCTGCGCAGCGTGCTGGGGCAGCGCACCGGCAACGAGCGGCCGCCGTTCGACCGTAACGCGCTCCAGGGTGCCCAGGACAAGAACGTCGTCACCATGCCGGGCAAGGTCATCGACCAGGCTCCGTTGGCGCCGACGGCCGAGCCGGCCCCGCCCTCCGACCGCTGGAAGGGCCTGACCGAGCCGGGCACCGTGCTCGCCCAAGGTCTCGATTCCATCGTCGAAAAGGACTCCACCTTCGATCCGCGCCATTTCATCTCCGGCGCCCGCGGCGCCTATGAGATGATCGTGCTGGCCTTTGCCAATGGCGACCGCCGCGCGCTGCGCGACCTGCTGTCGTCGGAGGTCTATGAGAGCTTCGATGCCGCAATCAAGGAGCGTGAGAAGAACGAGCAGAAGACCGAGACGCGCTTTGTCTCGATCGACAAGGCCGAACTCGTCGGCGCCGAGCTGCGCGACCGCACCGCCCAGCTCACGATCCGCTTCGTCTCGCAGATGATCTCGGCCACGCGTGACAAGGCCGGCAACATCGTCGATGGCAGCGCCGACACCGTCGCTGACATCACCGACATCTGGACTTTCGCCCGCGACATCACCTCTCGCGATCCGAACTGGAAGCTGGTTGGCACCGGAAGCGCGAATTAAGGCTTTCCTGAAGACCAGCGCGACGGCGCTCTGCGCAGGTGCCGTCGCGCTGTCGTCGTTTTCACTTGGCGCCGAGGCGGCGCGGCGCCACTATCGCAGCCATCACCATCATCTCCCGGAATTGCCTGCCGCGCCGCCGCGCGCCTTGCCGTATCCGCAGCTTCCCCTGCCGTTCGAGATTCCCGGCGCGCAATATCTGCCGCTGGCCTGGGCCGACGTGAAGGGCTGGGGCGACGACAATCATCTCGCCGCCTACCGGACCTTTCGCGCGAGCTGCCGTCCGATCAGCGCCCAGACCGGCGCGCCCGAACCGAAGGCTTTGGGCGCCTCTCTGGCCGAACCCTGCCGGGTCGCCAAATCGCTCGAGCTTACCGACGACGCCAGGGCCAAAACCTTTTTCGAGGAAAATTTTGCGCCGCTACGGATCTCTCGCCTCGGCGAGCCGGATGGTTTCGTCACCGGCTATTACGAGCCGGTGCTGGAGGGATCGCGCACGCAGACCGACGTCTACAACGTCCCGGTCTATCGCCGCCCGTCGAACCTGTTCGTGCGCGGCTACAAGCAGGATTCGGTCAGCCTGCCCAACAAGGGCCCGGTCTATCGCAAGATCGGCCGCCGCAAGCTGGTCCCCTATTACGACCGCGCCGAGATCGAGGACGGCAAGATCGCCGGCCGCGGACTCGAGATTGCCTGGCTGAAGGACCCGACCGATCTGCTGTTCGCCCAAATCCAGGGCTCGGCGCGGATCAAGTTCGACGATGGCGGCACGGTCCGGCTCAACTACGACGCCTATAACGGCTATCCCTATACAGCGGTCGGTCGCATCCTGATCGAGCGCGGCATCATTCCGAAGGAAGAGATGTCGATGCAGAAGATCAGGGAGTGGATGGCGCAGACACCAGACGGTGCCAAGGAGCTGCGGCGCCAGAACCGCTCCTACATCTTCTTCCGCGAGGTCAATCTGTCCGACAAGGAGGAGGCCGTCGGCGCGCAGGGCATTCCGCTGACGGCCGGCCGCTCGATCGCGGTCGACAAATCGCTCCACGTCTACGGCACGCCGTTTTTCATCGAAGGCGAGTTGCCGATCGATTCCGAACGCGCGAAGACGCCGTTCCATCGGTTGATGATCGCGCAGGACACCGGCTCGGCCATCATCGGTCCGGCGCGCGCCGATCTCTATTTCGGCGCGGGCCAGGAGGCCGGCCGCGTCTCCGGCCGGCTGCGCCATGCCATGCATTTCGTGATGCTGGTGCCGAAGGGTCTCGATCCCACGGCGCGTGCCGCGCGGCTGCCGGTGCCGGACCCGCGGCCGTCGGAGAAGATCGCGAAGCTGTTTCCGCAAACAGAGCCCGCGAAGGACAAGCCGGCGGCAGCCGAGGCGCAAAGCAGGAGCGAGACGGTCGCTGTCGCCGGTCCAGTCCCGCTGCCGGTGCCGCGTCCCGTGATCGAGCCGGTTCAGGAGCCGCGGCGGCCGGTGAAAAATCGTTCCCATCGGCAGCAATGAAGCGATCGTCCCGTCCGCCCGTGCTGGAGCCTCGTCCCTCGCCGCGCCGTCGCGCGCTGAGCGAAGAAGAGCGCGCGCTGTGGGATACGGTCGCAAAGCAGGTCAAGCCGCTGAGGAAGCCTCGTGCGGTGAAGGCGCAAGCTGCGCCGCGCACCGAGCCTTCCCCCGCAGCGCCCCCCACGCGGCCTGCGCCATCACCACGTCCGATTGCCGCTGCCCCGGCACTGCGTGCAGCGAAGCCGGCGGTGCCGCCGCTGGCGCCGCTCGGCAAGCGCGAGCGCACAAAGTTGTCGCGCGGGCGCAGCGAGATCGAGGCGCGGCTCGATCTGCACGGCATGACCCAGATGCGCGCGCATCGCGCACTGACCGGATTTCTGCACCGCGCTCATCATGACGGCCTGACCTTCGTGCTCGTCATCACCGGCAAGGGCCGAAGCGGCGGCGAAAGCGGCGTGCTGCGCCGCCAGGTGCCGGAATGGCTGAGCCTGCCGGAATTCCGGGCTTTTGTGGTCGGCTTTGAGGAAGCCGGTATCGGCCATGGCGGCGAGGGCGCGCTTTACGTGCGGATCAGGCGGGCGAGATTCTAACCGCGGGCTCGCTGCAACCTCTCCCGCGTGCCTTGCGGGTGAGGTTTCGGAGCCCGCGGGACGATCGTCTGCTTCACTATTCTGCTGAAGACGTAGCGACCAACCCATCACTCCCGAATGCTGCACCGCGAACGGAGGACGCCGCTCGCGGCATTCGCCTATTTGACGGCTTCCCTTTTGCCGCGCTTGCCGCTTTCGTTTCGGCCGCTTACACAGTCATGTGAACGTCATATGGCGCTGCTAGCGCAAGCGATCATTTTTGACGGCCCAAGAGAACGGCCAAGGGAGGTTTACTTGATGGCTCTTAGACACTTTGGAGCGGCTGCCGCTATTGCGCTCACGGTTGGACTATCGGCCTCGCCGGCCTTGGCCGTGACCGAAATCCAGTGGTGGCACGCGATGACCGGCGCCAACAACGACGTCATCGTCAAGCTCGCCACCGATTTTAACGCGTCGCAGAGCGACTACAAGGTGATCCCGACCTACAAGGGCAACTATCCCGATACGATGAACGCCGGCATCGCGGCGTTCCGCGCCGGCAACGCCCCGCACATCATGCAGGTGTTCGAAGTCGGCACCGCGACCATGATGGCCGCGACCGGCGCCGTGAAGCCCGTCTACAAGCTGATGGCCGACGCCGGCGAGAAGTTCGATCCCAAGATCTACCTACCCGCCATCACCGGCTATTATTCGACGTCGAAGGGCGAGATGCTCTCATTTCCCTTCAACTCGTCCTCGACCGTGATGTGGGTCAACCTCGACGAGCTGAAGAAGGCGAACGTCGAAATTCCGAAGACCTGGCCCGAAACGTTCGAGGCCGCCAAGAAGCTGAAGGCTGCCGGTCATGACACCTGCGGCTTCTCGGGCTCCTGGGTCACCTGGGTCAATCTCGAGCAGCTCTCGGCCTGGCACAACGTGCCGCTCGCCAGCAAGGCCAACGGCCTCGACGGCTTCGACACCGTGCTCGAGTTCAACGGACCGCTTCAGGTCAAGCATCTCGAAACCCTGGTCGAGCTGCAGAAGACCAAGACCTATGACTACGCAGGCCGCACCAACACCGGCGAGGGTCGCTTCACCTCCGGCGAATGCCCGATCTACCTGACCTCGTCGGCGTTCTTCGGCAACGTCAAGGCGCAGGCCAAGTTCAACTTCACCGCCGTGCCGATGCCGTATTATCCCGACGTCAAGGGCGCGCCGCAGAACTCGATCATCGGCGGCGCTTCGCTCTGGGTGATGGGCGGCAAGTCGGCCGAGGAATACAAGGGCGTCGCGAAGTTCCTGACCTTCCTCTCGGACACCGATCGCCAGGTCTATATCCACAAGGCCTCGGGCTATCTGCCGATCACCAAGGCGGCCTATGCCAAGGCGAAGGAAGAGGGCTTCTACAAGGATCAGCCCTATCTCGAAACGCCGCTGCTCGAGCTGACCAACAAGGAGCCGACCGAGAACTCGCGCGGTCTGCGCCTCGGCAACATGGTGCAGCTGCGTGACGTCTGGTCGGAAGAGATCGAGCAGGCGCTGGCCGGCAAGAAGACTGCCAAGCAGGCGCTGGATTCCGCCGTCGAGCGCGGCAACACGATGCTGCGGCAGTTCGAAAAGACCGCCGTCAAGTGAGGCAATGAGCGGCAGGCCGCGACCCGGCCTGCCGCTCTGCTGGCATCATGCAAAAGCAAGCCATTTTCCAGTCAAGGCTGTTACCGTACGCGCTGGTTGCGCCGCAGCTCGCGGTCGTCCTGATTTTCTTCTATTGGCCGGCCCTGCAGGCGGTGATCCAATCCTTCCTGCTCCAGGACGCCTTCGGTCTGTCGACCACCTTTGTCTGGTTCGAGAATTACATCGAGCTGTTCAAGGACGCAGCCTATTTCGAGGCGATCGTCCGAACGTTCTTCTTCTCGTTCGCGATCGCCGTCTCGTCGTTGTCCTTCGCGCTGCTGCTCGCCGTGATGGCGGACAAGCCGCTGCGTGGCTCGATGCTCTACCGCACGCTCCTGATCTGGCCCTATGCGGTGGCGCCGCCCGTGGTCGGCGTGCTCTGGATCTTCATGCTGCATCCCTCGCTCGGCGTGCTCTCGCGCTATCTGCGCAACATGGGCATCGACTGGAATCCGCTGCTCGACGGCGACCAGGCCGCGGCGCTGATCATCCTCGCCGCCGCGTGGAAGCAAATCTCCTATAATTTCCTGTTCTTTCTCGCCGGCCTGCAAGCGATCCCCAAGAGCGTGTTCGAGGCCGCCGCGATCGACGGCGCACGCCCGATGCGGCGGTTCTGGACCGTGACCTTCCCGCTGCTGTCGCCGACCATCTTCTTCCTGCTGGTGGTCAACATCGTCTACGCCTTCTTCGACACGTTCGGCATCATCGACACGATGACCCGCGGCGGACCCGGAACGTCGACGGTCACGCTGGTCTACAAGGTCTATTCCGACGGCCTGCTTGGCGGCAATCTCGGCAGCTCGGCGGCGCAGTCGGTGATCCTGATGGTCATGGTCATCGTGCTCACCGGAATCCAGTTCCGGTTCGTCGAACGCAAGGTGACCTACTGATGGTCGAGGAAGAGGGCTTCCGGCGCTACATCGCCCATATCATCCTCTGGATCGGGATCGCGATCGTCGCTTTCCCCGTCTACATCGCGTTCGTCGCTTCGACCCAGGACAACGCGCTGATCGCCAACGGACAGATGTCACTGCTGCCGGGGGGGCATTTCTTCGAGGTCTACTACCAGACCATTTTCGTCGGCACGAGCGGATCGACCCGCGAGCCCGTCGGCAACATGATGCTGAACTCGCTGGTGATGGCGCTGCTGATCGCGGTCGGCAAGATCGCGATCTCGATCATCTCGGCCTATGCGATCGTCTATTTCCGCTTTCCGTTCCGGATGCCGATCTTCTGGATCATCTTCATCACCCTGATGCTGCCGGTCGAGGTCCGCATCTATCCGACCTACAAGATCGTCGCAGATCTGCACATGCTCGACAGCTATGCGGGCCTGTCGCTGCCGCTGATCGCCTCGGCCACCGCGACGCTGCTGTTCCGCCAGTTCTTCATGACGGTGCCGGACGAGCTGCTGGAGGCCTCGCGCATCGACGGCGCCGGTCCCCTGCGCTTCTTCTGGGACACGCTGCTGCCGTTGTCGCGCACCAACATGGCGGCGCTGTTCGTGATCCTCTTCATCCTCGGCTGGAATCAATATCTCTGGCCGCTGCTGATCACCACCCGCGACGACATGCAGACCATCCAGGTCGGCATCCGCAAGATGATCACCACCACTGACGCGCTGACCGAATGGCCGATCGTGATGGCGACCGCCGTGCTCGCGATGCTGCCGCCGGTGTTCGTCGTCGTCGTAATGCAGAAATTGTTCGTGCGCGGACTCGTGGAGACGGAAAAGTAAATCCCATGGCTAACGTCACTCTGCGCAACGTCCGCAAAACCTATCCCGGCGGCTTCGAGGCCATCAAGGGCGTCAACGTCGATGTCGGCGACGGCCAGTTCTGCGTGCTGGTCGGTCCCTCCGGCTGCGGCAAGTCGACATTGCTGCGCATGGTCGCAGGCCTCGAGACCGTCACCGGCGGCGAGATCGACATCGGCGGCCGCATCGTCAACCAGATCGAGCCTGCCGACCGCGATATCGCGATGGTGTTCCAGAATTACGCGCTCTATCCGCATATGAGCGTCTTCAACAACATGGCTTACGGCCTGCGCAACCGCGGCATGAAGGAGGCCGAGGTCAAGAGCCGCGTCGACGAAGCCGCGCGCGTGCTCGAGCTCACCTCGATGCTGGAGCGCAAGCCGCGCCAGCTCTCCGGCGGCCAGCGCCAGCGTGTCGCCATGGGCCGCGCCATCGTGCGTCAGCCAAAAGTGTTTCTGTTCGACGAGCCGCTGTCCAACCTCGACGCGAAACTCCGCATCGCGATGCGGGTCGAGATCCGCAAATTGCAGCGCCGGCTCAACACCACGTCGATCTACGTCACCCACGACCAGCTGGAGGCGATGACGCTCGCCGACATTCTCGTGGTGATGAATGGCGGCCAGGTCGAGCAGGTCGGAAATCCGCTCGCGATCTACGAGAAGCCGGCGACGACCTTCGTCGCCTCCTTCATCGGCGCGCCGCCGATGAACCTGATGTCGATTCGCGCCGATGAAATCAAATCGCAGCTCGGCAGCACTAACGCCGGCATCCTCGGCATCCGCCCGGAAGACTTCGTGATCACCGACCAGACCCCGGCCGGCGGCGTCACGCTCCCGCTCACCGTGGAAGCGATCGAGCGCGTCGGCGCCGAAACCTTCGTCTACGGCACGCGGGCTCAGGACGAGCAGCGCATCGCTGCCAATCCCGGCGAGCTGCCGCCCGGCGAGGTCATCGTCCGCATTCCCGGCTCGGAGGCGCCGCCGATCGGCGAGAAGATCCGCGTCGCAGCAATGCGCCAAAAGCTGCATCTGTTCAGCGGCGACGGCCGGACGCGGATGGAAGCCTGATCGGGTTCCCCGGGTCGATCTCTCAAAAAGCGCGAAAACAACCCCGTGCACAGTAGAAGGGGGTTTGTTTTCGTTGAGAAAAATCGCCCCGCAATTTCGTCGTGCCGGACTTGTCGCAGGCATTTCGCGCCACGACGACAAGTCGGCATTTGTGCATGTCAGAGTGGGTGAGCTGCCAATCCACAGCCCCCGCTACGTCCTTGAACCTGCACGCGGATATGCCCATATTGCTGATCAAGGGGTGCCTGTACGGGGCCCTGATGCACCAAAGTCGCTTCGAGAGGACTTTGTAAACTATGTCTCGTGTTCCCACGCTTTCCAGTCCGTTCCTTCTGGGCTTCGACGAGATCGAGCGCGTGCTCGATCGGGTCGTCAAGGGCGCCGACGGTTACCCTCCCTACAATATCGAGAGGTGCGACCGGTCGGAAGGCCAGCCCGAGCGTTTGCGAATCACGCTGGCGGTCGCCGGATTCACCCGCGACCAACTCGATGTAACCATTGAGGAAAACCAGCTCGTCATTCGCGGACGGCAGCAGGACGACAAGACCCGGCAATACATCCATCGCGGCATTGCCGCGCGCCACTTCCAGCGCACTTTCGTGCTGGCGGAGGGGATGCTGGTGCTGGGTGCGGATCTGAAGAACGGATTGCTGGCGATCGATCTTGCCCGGCCGGAACCGGAGAGGATCGTTAAGACAATCGCTATCAATGAGCACGAATAATGGAACGAGTAGCGGACTCGACCGCTTAGTTTCTGTGAAGGAGTCGAGACCATGAGTGAAGGTCACGTTGCGTTCGAATACGAAGCCAAGAACGTCTCGCCGGAGACGCTGGCAACCCTCGGCGAAGGCCATATCGCCTATGTGAAGCAGATCCGCTCCGAGGATGTGCCGGGCCTGTTTCCCGAAGCGCCGAAGATCGCGCCGGGCCTCAAGCTCTTCGCGCTCCACGCCGCCGATGGCACGCCGATCATGCTGACCGACAGCCGCGAAGCCGCGATCGCCAACGCCTGGAGCAACGAGCTGCAAGCGGTGAGCGTGCACTGAGCACGCGCGCGTCGCACGAATAGAGTTTCAAGCGGGCATGCCTTCGAAGGAAGGCGTGCCCGTTTTTATTTCGACGACGGATCGCTGCAATCCCCACGTCATTGCGAGCGAAGCGAAGCAATCCAGAATCTCTCCCCGGAGAAATTCTGGATTGCTTCGTCGCTTTGCTCCTCGCAATGACGGAGTGTGAGGCTAAGGCGTGCCCAGCTCTCGTGTCCCGGACGCGGAGACGCTTTACGCCGCAGTCGCCGGCGGCAGCGCGAGCACCGAATAGATCGCCTGGGCATCGCGCGAGGCGCGGAGTTTTTTCGCGATGTCCTGGTCGCGGAGCAGGCGGGCGATGCGGGCTAGTGCCTTCAAATGATCGGCGCCGGCGCCTTCGGGGGCGAGCAGCAGGAAGACGAGATCGACCGGCTGGCCGTCCATCGATTCGAAATCGATCGGACGATCGAGGCGCGCGAACAGTCCGAAGATCTTTTCCAGCTTGGGCAGCTTGCCGTGGGGAATGGCGACGCCGTAGCCGACCGCGGTGGTGCCGAGCTTCTCGCGTTGCAGGAGCACTTCGAACACGGAACGCTCGTTCTGCCCGGTCAGCTCGGCGGCCCTGGCCGCGAGTTCCTGAAGCGCCTGCTTCTTGCTGTTGACTTTCAATGCCGGGAGAATCGCCTCGGGCGCGACCAGATCGGTAATCGGCATGGAAGTCTTCCGAGGTGAATGAAAACGTCAGGTTCCGAATTGGCCAGCCTGGACAAAGAACCTGGGCGGGCCGACGTCAAGAAGATGAAGCAGGAGGCGGACTTAGCTCGCCCCTGATGTGGGGGGCTTCTACTCCAACGCAATCCCGGTGCCAACTCCCGCGTGCAGCTTTGCCCCGGTCATTGTTAAGGCGGAAAGGAGCCCCCGCGCCGGGCCGCAGGGGCGTCGTCCGACGGCCTCAGGCCTTGCCAGCCACCTTGCCGTCCGCCTTGACCCCCGGGGGGTCGATCCAGCCGACATTGCCGTCGGCCCGGCGGTAAATGATGTTCACCCGGCCCGAGGAGCCGTGCTGAAACACCAGGCAGGGCGCCCCGCTGAGGTCGAGTTCCATGACTGCTTCGCTGACGGACAGCGGCTTCAGCGAGGTGGTGGCCTCGGCGATGATGACGGGGCTGTAGCCGGTGATTTCGTCCTCGTCCTCACCTTCGCCCGGCGCCTCCAGCACGTAGCTGGTGGCATCCATGGCGGCCAGCGCCGCGGAGGCGACATGGGCCTTGCGGGCGGAGCGGTCCTTGAGCCGGCTCTTGTAGCGCTTGAGCCGCTTCTCGATCATCAGCAGCGCCTGGTCGGCACTGGCATAGGCATCCGGTGCGTTCGAATCGGCCTCAAGCGTAATTCCCGAATCAAGATGCAGCGCACAGTCGGTGCGGAAGCCGAAGCCGTCCTTGCTCAGCGTGATGTGGCCGGAATAATTACCGTCGAAATATTTGCGCAGGACCTCTTCAGTCCGGTCGGTGACGCGGCCGCGCAGGGCCTCGCCGACGTTGACGCTCTTTCCCGAGATGCGGAGAGTCATGTGAACCTCGCTTGGTTCGTGCCTGGCCAGGATCGGGCCCGATAGCGGATCGAGAGTAGCGCGATTTGGCGCCGACGCAATCAGGCCGGTTCGGGATTGCGGGAGCGATCGGCCATGGCGGTGGAGAGGACGTTACCAAGAGCGCTCTGCTTGTCGCGACGGCGTTGCACCGAGGAAGGAATGCGCATGGCTTCGCGGTACTTCGCGACCGTGCGGCGGGCGATATCAATGCCCGAGCCGCGCAAGCGTTCCACGATGGTGTCGTCGGACAGGATCGCGGACGGCGCCTCCGCATCGATCAGCAGCTTGATGTGGTGACGCACGGCTTCGGCCGAATGCGCCTCGCCGCCATCGGCCGAGGCGATCGAGGCCGTGAAGAAATATTTCAGCTCGAACGTGCCGCGATTGGTCGCCATGTATTTGTTGGCGGTGACGCGCGACACCGTGGATTCATGCATCTGGATGGCGTCGGCGACGGCCTTCAGATTCAGCGGTCGCAGATGCGCCACGCCATGGGTGAAGAAGCCGTCCTGCTGGCGCACGATCTCGGTTGCGACTTTCAGGATGGTGCGAGCGCGCTGGTCGAGCGCACGCACCAGCCAGGTCGCGTTCTGAAGCGCGTCGGTGAAATACGATTTGTCGCCGTCCTTGCCGATCTTCTTCGAGAGCTGCGAATAGTAGGTCTGGTTGACCAGCACGCGCGGCAAGGTGTCGCTGTTGAGCTCGACATGCCAGCCGCCATCGGGGCCCGGGCGGACATAGACATCGGGCACCATGGTCTGGAGCCGGGCCGTACCGAACTTCATGCCGGGCTTGGGATTGAGCCGGCGGATCTCGCCGATCATGTCGGCGATGTCCTCGTCGTCGACGCCGCAGAGCTTGCGCAAGGCCGCGACGTCGCGCTTGGCGAGGAGATCGAGATGCTCGACCAGGGCCTGCATCGCGGGATCGTAGCGGTCGAGCTCGCGGAGCTGGATCGCCAGGCATTCGCTCAAATTGCGCGCGCAGACGCCGGGCGGATCGAATTTTTGCAGCACGGCAAGAACGTTCTCGACATCCTGCTGCGATGCCCCCAGCCGTTCGGCGGCCTGGCCGAGATCCGGGGGCAGATAGCCGGCCTCGTCGACGAGGTCGATCAAATACTGGCCGATCATGCGCTGCGCTGCGCCGGTGAAGGCAACCGAGAGCTGCTCGGCGAGATGGTCGCCGAGCGTGGTCTCCGCGGCGACGAAGGCTTCGAGATTGTAGTCCTCGTCACCGGAGGCGCCGCCGCCCCATTCGGTATAGGTGGTCGGCGCCGCATCCTGGGCGTTGCGCGCGGCCGCTTCGGCGGGTTCCTCGGAGAAGACGTTGTCCAGCCCGGTGTCCATGGTCTGCTCGATCTCGGCGCGGGTGCCGAGATCCTTGCTCATCCACTCTTCCTGGCCGGGCTCGAAGGCTTCGCCCGGGCCGCCGCCCGGCTCGTCGTTGTGGCCGCCATCGCTGTCGTTGAACTGGCCGGTCTCGGCCGGGCCCTCGCCCACGGGCGGCTCGTCGTTGGCCCGTTCCAGCAACGGGTTACGCTCGAGTTCCTCTTCGACGAACGTCGTGAGATCGAGGTTGGACAATTGCAGCAGCTTGATCGCCTGCATCAACTGCGGCGTCATGACTAGCGACTGCGATTGCCGGAACTCTAATCTCTGCGAAAGCGCCATGAAGCAAGAACCGATCCCAAAAAGTTGGTCCGATTTTTGCTTATCTTAGTCCGAGCCCGATGTACACGTCTTGACGAAATGGAAAAACGGGCTAGAGGCGGAATTCCTCGCCAAGGTAAAGGCGGCGCACGTCCGGATCGGCGACGATCTCATCCGGGCTGCCCTCGGTCAGGATTTCCCCGGCATAGACGATGTAGGCGCGATCGGTGAGGCCGAGCGTCTCGCGCACATTGTGGTCGGTGATCAGCACGCCGATGCCGCGGTTGGTGAGATGGCGGACAAGGTCCTGGATGTCGCCGACCGCGATCGGATCGATGCCGGCAAAGGGCTCGTCGAGCAGCATGTAGTTCGGACGCGTCGCCAGCGCGCGCGCGATCTCGACGCGGCGCCGCTCACCGCCGGACAGCGCGATCGACGGCGATTTCCGCAGGCGCGTGATGTTGAATTCGTCGAGCAGCGAGTCGAGCTGCTGCTCGCGCTTCTTGCGCGAGGGCTCGACCACTTCGAGCACGGCGCGGATGTTCTGCTCGACGGTGAGACCGCGGAAGATCGAGGCTTCCTGCGGCAGATAGCCGATGCCGAGCCGTGCGCGCTGATACATCGGCAGCTTGGTGACGTCGTGGCCGTCGAGCTCGATGGCGCCGCGATCGGCCTTGATCAGGCCGGTGATCATGTAGAACACGGTGGTCTTGCCGGCGCCGTTGGGCCCGAGCAGGCCGACCGCTTCGCCGCGGCGCACATAGATGCTGACGCCGCGCACGACTTGGCGGCTGCCAAAACTCTTTTCCACGCTATGCACAGCCAGGAAGCCCGGCCGCTTCAAGAGCTGAGGCCCGCCGGAACCGTTGGCCCTGCCGGCAGCCCTCACGGGATGAACCGCCTGGGCCCGGGGCGGCTCGGCCTCATAGTCGCCTTGGAACTGATCGGGCGCATGCATCGGCTGGTTCCGGGCGATCGACGGCGCGTCCCTGACTGGGCTGGCCACGAGGCCGCCGACGCTGTCACCGAGCGCGGTGATGTCCTGGCGCGCAAATCCTGGCCGGCCGCGTTTGGCGGGGCGCCGACGGAACATGCTGAAGAGATCGACCATCCCCGCCTTCTAGCCTTTCGCGACGATCCTGCGCGGTTTTCGCGCGATCTGCCCGCGCCGGCCTCAGGATTCGCCGACGCAGCATGAATGAAGGCATGTCTCATGCCCAGTGAAACACGCCCGAAAAGCGGCGAACCCCGCTTCGAAAGCCCTTCGCGCTAGATACAGTCTCGGCGGGCAACCTTCAACCTCGGATCGGGATCATCCAGATCAAGGCGTTGAAATCGCGAACGGAATTTACTTTGGCTTGTTTCCGCCGGGCAACTGCAAAGGCGGGGCCGCGCCCGGGGCCACCGGCGTCCCGCATTTGCCGTTCTGTCCGCCCTGGGACTGGATGAACAGGCCTTGCACCCTTCCGCTGTCCGACTCCACTCTGGAGACGCCGGTGGTCATGTCGACCAGGAGGCGGTCGCCGCGCAGCACGTTCTGGCACTGCGTCAGCACGACCTGGCTGCCAGCTCCGCCGAGCATGGTGATGAGATTGGTCTTCGTATCGAACACCGCGGTCTCGCCGGTCACCACCTGGTCCTTTTGGGTGACCACGACATTGCCGCGTGCCTCCAGCCGCTTGATCGAGGAGCTACCGCCCGGGCCCGGTGTCGCCGACTGGATCGGCGCGGCCTTCGCACCCTTTGCTGCCGCAGGCTGCGGCGTCGCCGGCTTGTCGCCGCCCGAGTCGTAGAACACCACCAGCGTCTTCGAGGTCATGGTGGTATCGCCCTGCACGACCTTCACGTTGCCCGAGAAGGTCGCCTCCTTTTTCTTATCGCGCATCTCGAGCGATGCAGCGTCGATCTGGATCGGCTGATCGCGGTTCTGCGAAAAACCCTGCATCGCGTTGGGCACGCTCGCCGAGCTCTGTGCGTGCGCCGCATCTGCAGTGAGCAGCAAGAGACCGGAGACAAGCGTCGCTACACTGACAGCAATGCGACGCTTGCTCAGATGAAGATGGGTCATGAGAATCATTTTGAATTCGCGGATTTGTTCTTGGACTTCGCCGCCGGCGGCGGCGTGGGCTCGACCGGCGCGGGCGCGCTGGCGGCGGGATCGTCCAGCTTGTCGAGGTGCATCACCACATTGCCTTCGAAGCGGATGACGTCGCCGCCCTCCGTGATCCGCAGCCGATCGGCGGTCAGCGTTCCGTTGGTCAGCTTGACGTCGACATGCTCATCCGAGGAGACCGTGCCCTTGCCCATGTCGACGAAGGCCGAGTTCAGCCGCGCCTCATAGCCGGTCGAGGTGCGCAGGAAGATGTCCTTGTGCAGGTCGAGCTGCTGCTGCTTGTTGTCGAATCTTCCGGTGCGGGCATCGAGAAACAGGGTCGATTGGTCTTCCATCAGCACTTTCGCGCGCAAATCATGGAGATCGACATGATCGGGATCGGTGATGTCCTGGGTCGCGGTCTTGGCCCAGAGCTCGTAGGGCCGTTGGTCCGGAGTAAAGCCGGACATATGCGGCGATTCCATCGTGATCTTGGTGCCTGTGACCACGAGATTTCCGGAGTCGAGCTTCACGGGGATCTGGAACGGGTTGAAAATGGTCGAGATAAGGACGAGCAGACCCATTGCCGCAGCCACTGTCGCCGGCACCGCGACGCGCAGAATCCGCACCAGGCGGCTGTGGCGCGCCGCGCTGGCGAACTTCGCCGCAAGCGCGGCATCATAGGTGACATGATGGGCCGAATTCACCTGGGCTCCTGAGGTGTCGCTCGCCTGGTCCGGCTGGCGGGCGCCCCATTGTAGCCGGCAACGCCAAAATATGCAGCCAGCGACAGGCCGTTACGAAAGTGTCTGAAACGGGGCGACCGCCCCAACCCGGCCGCGACGCGAAACGCTAGGAATGCGCGAAAATGTCCTCTTCGGCCCAGCCCTGGAGATCGAGCAAAGCACGGGTCGGCAGGAAGTCGAAACAGGCCTTGGCCAGCGCGGTGCGGCCTTCCCGCGCCAGCATGGCATCGAGCCGCTCGCGCAAGCCGTGCAGATGCAGCACGTCGGAGGCGGCGTAGGCGAGTTGCGGCTCGGTCAGGCTGTCGGAACCCCAATCGCTCGATTGCTGCTGCTTGGAGAGGTCGACATTGAGCACCTCGCGCACGAGGTCCTTGAGGCCATGGCGGTCGGTATAGGTGCGGATCAGGCGGGAGGCGATCTTGGTGCAGTAGATCGGCCCGGTCATGACGCCAAACGTCTGGTACAGCACCGCGACGTCGAACCGCGCAAAGTGGAAGATTTTCGTGTTCGCGGGATTGGCCAGCAGGGCCTTCAGGTTCGGCGCGTCGGTATGACCCTTGGGGATCTGCACCACGTCTGCGCTGCCGTCGCCGGGCGAGAGCTGCACCACGCAGAGCCGGTCACGATGCGGGTTCAGGCCCATGGTCTCGGTGTCGATCGCCACCGCTCCGGTGTAGCGGGACAGATCGGGCAGGTCGCCGCGGTGCAGGCGTACGGTCATGGCGTTTCAAACCTCAATCGAATCGGTGCGCTTTTGCAAGCTAATCCCCGGGACAGATGCTGGCGAGGGCCGGCCGCGATGTATCCGCTGGCAGCCGCCGGCGCAAGCATCAGGCGCGGCTAGTAATTCAGGCGCACGAGCACGTCGTTGGTGGCGAACGGGCTGGCGGGCGCATCGCAAGCGCCGCGTCGCGCGAAGACGCAGGCCGGCTTGTCATCGCTCATCATCGCGCAACTTCGTTGCGAGAAATCCGCCGGCAGCTCGCTGGCCAGGCTCGCCGGGCCGATGATGCGGTTGAACCCGGCCTGGTGCGTCTGCACCACAGCCGGAAGGCGTCCCTTGGCCAGGGGGTCGTCCCGATAAAAGGAATAGATCGGCTTGCGGGCCGCGAGCTGCCCGCGTCCGGGCACAAAGGGATAGTTGATCGCGTAGAGGGCCAGACCGCAGGCTTCAGGATCGGCCTCGAGCTCCGCCATCAACTGGGCCACGCCGATGCCGCGCATCCAGTTGTCACGCATGATGAGCGTAGCGCCCGACAGACCGAGCGAGAGCAGCAGCCAGCCGCCACATACGACGGCGAGTGCCCGGGAGCGCCACGCGCTTTGCCGGCGCATCATCTCGACCCAATCGGCGGAGCCAAGCGCCGCCGCGATGATCAGCAGAGCGATCGACAGGAAAATGAAACGGTATTCCTTGTGCACGATCATGCTGTGAAACGCGACGTTCACGACGGCCGCGACGATCAGCAGGGGGGCATGTCGCCAGCCGCGCCAGAGCGCCAGCAGCATCAGCAGCGTCGCGCCCGACCACAGAATTGAAGCCTGCAGAACGTACGCGGCCGCCGGCGCGTCACCGAATTCCGATGCCCGGTCATGCAGGAGGTTTTGCTGAATATTCCGGACGAGCCACGCAAACGGCGCTGAGCCGTGGGCCAGGTCGAGGGCGCCGGACAGCGCCAGGACGATGCAAGCGCCCGCGACCAGCGCAATCGCGTTTCGCAGGTCGCGCCAGCACGCCGCCAACGCAAACACCGAACAAGCCGGTACATATTGAAAGCGCCAGACACAGGCGAGAGCAAGCAGTGCGCCTGCGGTGAAGAGCCGGTTTCGCGCGAGTTCGCCCGTCAGCAGATAGGCCGCCGGCAGGATCACGGCCGTCGCCAGCGGTTCGCTCAGCGTGTGGGGCGCGTAGTAGACCAGCTCAAACCAGACCGCGGCGGCAAACGCCGCGACGACGGCATGCGATCTGGAGATGCGTTCGCCGAAATGCCAGGCCGTCACGACGATCGACAACGAGGCAAGCCCGACCACCAGGCGAGGCACGACGAAGGCGCCCCACCCGCCCGGCGCAAGCCAGTCCCCCAGAGCGACCGGCCCTGCGAACAAGGTCGGCAGAAACCAGCTCCGGATACCGTCGCGCCATTCCCAGGTGACGACCCCCTGGTGGCCAAGCAGGCGCCAGGCCGGCTCGAGATATTGATACAGCTCGTCGACGTGAACGATGTTCGGCCAGAAGGCGAGCGGCAGCCGGACTGCCGCAGCCAGCAGCAGCAATGCGCACAAGGCACCGTACCGCGTCGCGAAGCTCTCGGCTCTGACGGCGGGCGCGATGTCGGGCAGAGCCGCGGCGCTGGTGGTCATTGTCGTTTGGTGTCGCCGGCCAAACCGGAGTGGGGCCTGACGTAAACGGTCTCGTAAGCGCCGGTGTATTGCTCGCGCCAGCCTCGCCGCTCCACCAGAAACTGCCGCAGCTGTTCGTGCGCCTTGACCCACAGCACCGCGTCGATCCGGTATTTGTCGAGCACCATGTCCCACGCGGCTTCGTCGATCTCCCAGCTCACCAGCTTGAAATAGTCGCGCAGCAAATCGTCCGGATAGGCGGTCGCGGCGCGACCATCGACGAATGGGGGGACGGTGCCGTGCGTCGCGAAGATCAGGTAGCCGCCGACGTTCCAATTGTTCAGGACCCGCCGACCTGCGAGATGCTCTCGCAGGTAGCCGGCATCTTCGCTCGACAGCATCGGCGGAAGCGCGAGCGCCGGCGCAACGCGCAAATAGACAATCGGCAGGGTGCCGAGACCGACGATGCCCGCGGCCAGCAACGGTCCACGCACGTCAAGCGCAGTGAGACGCCGAGGCAGCAAGCGGCTGAGGTGAAGCGCCATCGGTGCGGTCGAGAAGATGAAGAAGAAAGCGATGTACCTGAACTGATACAGTCCCAGAATCAGGAACAGCCAGGACATCAGTCTCGGCTCGAGCGGGATGGGCCTGGAATTTCTGTAGCGGAGCTCGAACGCGACAAAGGCCAGCATGTACAGGATGCCGGGAATGCTGCCCGGCATTTCCATGTTGTGATAGTAGGACAGCCATTCGCCGATATTGCCCTGGACGAAGTGCCCCATCGTCGCGGCGGCACCGGCATAAATATTCCAGCCGAGCGGATTGACGAAGGTCGCGGCAAGGCACCCGATGCCCGCGAGAGCAAGGATCCTGAGATCGGCCCAGGCCCCTCTAAGCACGGCGGCGCCGCAGAAGACGCCGATCACGAAAAAGCCGAGCAGAAAACCGCCGTGCAGATTGGCCCAGAGCACCATCAACAGGGGAAGCACGAACCATCGCGTTCGTCGCAGGCATTCGCGATAGAAGACGACGCAGAACAACATCGTGCATGTATTCGGCGAGACCGCGAGATACATGTTCGGCGAAGCTTCGTAAGCGGGATAGAGCAGGCAGGCCAAGAAGACCGAAACGCAGACCGCGATCGCCGACGCGCCGTAGCCAAGAGAGATCGCGGTCAGGATGCCGACGATCGCCGCGCCGCAGGCCGCCGTCAGCAGGACGAGGCCGCCAAAGCCTGCGTATTGAAACGTCGCACTGGCAAGCGCGTCCCAGAGCCAGGACAGATTGAGCCATGGCTTGTCGCCGTGGGTTGACGACCAGGGGTCCTGCAGCGGGATGGCGTTGCGTTCCCGGATGAGATCTCCGGCCGCCAGATGCCAGCCCAAATCGTAGTGACCGAGCAGAAGCGGCGCGTTCAAGACGTAGAACAGGCAGATGAATGAGATCAGGAACAGATAAATCCCCGATCTCAGGAAAAACGGGCTGATCGCGTTCGCAACCTTGTCGAATGCCGGCTCGTGCCAGACCTGGTGCTGATCCACCGCTTCCCTCACGACAAAGCGAGCCCGATGGCTCCGCGCTCGCCGACGGCCGGATGCGAGCCTGCCGGCTGACTTAGGACCAGTTTGTCTAAAGTGGGGTAAATTTGGATCGTGCAATCGAGGGGGTTTGGCGGAATAAATTCGGCTGGAGGGCGGGCTTCCGAAGCTTTCAAGCAGCTGTTTAGACTTGAAAATTCCAGCGTCCAATAATAGTTATTAGAGGTCGAACGGAGGTTCCGGTATGGCTGTGAGCGCCGATTTAGGAGAGACGCTCGAGAGCGTGATGAACGAGCTCGTGGCGTCCGGTCGATACCATTCCAAGAGCGAGGTGCTGCGTGAGGGCGTACGCCTCGTCCAGGAAAGAGAGGCCAGGCTGGCGGCCCTGGACGCTTCGATTGCACGCGGACTCTCAGATGCCGACGCAGGCCGGACCAGAGCGGGCTCTGACGTGCTCGATCGGCTCGAAGCCAGACTGGCGGTCCAGACGGACGGCAAGTGATCCTCACCGTCAGCGCTGAGGCAGAGGCCGATCTCGAACAGATCGTGGCGTATGTCGCGGAGCAAAGTCCTGCGAGCGCCCTCAAGCTCGTTCGCACGCTACGAGAAAAATGTGAGTCTTTGCTGGACGCCCCACGCGCCTATCCCTTGGTGCCGCGCTACGAGCAATTTGGTGTGCGCAGGGGTCCGTTCGGTCAATTTCTGATTTTCTATCGTGTGGGTGACGACGCGGTTGAGATCATTCACATCCTCCACAGCGCGCGCGACTACGAGGCGTTGCTGTTCCCTGAGGAGCCCGACAAGCAATTTCAATCGCTTAGGGAAAAGATGGTGCCCAGGAAAGGATTGGACGAAACACCGGGGCGGCTATTGAAATCACTCAACTTTTTCGACCGTCGAAATCCGTCTGTGTACCAGTCCTGTGTCCAAGTCAATCGGCCGTCATCCTTTTCAGGCAGGTACACGTCCAGAGGGAGACCGGGCTCCCACGCAGCCCTTGGACAAGTCATCGAGGATCACGCAATCGGGACCCGCGCCCCCCGAACAGGAGGCGTCGCAACTGGCGACGAAACCAGCGATGCTGCGCTCCAGTGCCTTCAATTCCGCCAGCTTTGCTCGCACGACGAGCAGGTGCTCTTGAGCAAGATCACGCGCTTGCACGCATGGGCTATTGGGATCCTGTACAAGGGCTACAAGCGAGCGCACCTGATCGATCGAGAACCCAAAATCGCGGCAACGGCGAATGAACGTCAGGCTCCTAACGTCAGCCTCGCCGTAGACCCGCTGATTGCCAGCCTGACGGCCTGCTGAAGCAATGAGCCCAATCTCTTCGTAGAACCGGATTGTCGAAGCACTTGTGCCGGTCTTCTTTGCGAGAGCACCAATCTTGAGATGCTTCATCTGTTTGACTTACCTGTGTTTCTTTTCGCTTGAACCTCAAGCTACTTGAAGATGTACGGTCTGGGCAAGTCTCACCTTCGAGCACTTGGAGATTGCCATGACCATCGTTGAAGCACAGCCCATCGCCTGCACGCTTGCACCCGGAGAGTACAAGGACCGGCTTGATTGGATTGCCGATCTGAACAGAGAAGCGCTTCTCGATTACGAGCGTCGTGAGCTTGTTCTCGTGTTGCGGTACGCACCGGCAGCCCGCTCTCGCGTCCGGGATTTAGTCCGTAGTGAGCAGGCGTGCTGCGCGTTCCTCGCTTTCGACCTTCAACAATCGACCCACGAATTGCGGCTTACCGTCACCGCGCCCGAAGAGGCCCGCGAAGCCGCAGATTTGCTTTTTGAGAAGTTCATTGCGGAAGCCCCAGTACCGCCTACCTCGTCTTCGTGTGCATGCGCTGCCTCAGCCTTGACAACAAAATCTGCATCAAAAGAGCCGCTC
The DNA here is from genome assembly GCF_055811695.1 of Bradyrhizobium sp. MI1.3. Lineage (NCBI taxonomy): Bacteria > Pseudomonadati > Pseudomonadota > Alphaproteobacteria > Hyphomicrobiales > Nitrobacteraceae > Bradyrhizobium > Bradyrhizobium sp. MI1.3. Next base: position 49,100 of record NZ_JBVVPQ010000037.1, read on the forward strand.
GGATCAAAGGCCGCCAGCGCCACCGCAATGACGATCTCAACGGGCGCGTTGGCGTGTGGGGCGTGTTGCGTGCTTCCATTCACGCTGCCCGCTACCGTTCTCGCCAGCACAGGCTCCCTGTTGTCCTCGTTCGTGCACATGCACTGGTGGATGACGAGCCTCTCCGTTTTGGCGGTGATGGCAGCATGGGGATGGCTCGCATGGCAGACGCATCGAACAAAGCGCAAGCCGGCGACAGCAACCGTGCTGATGATGACAGCATCGACCGTGTTCATGGCGATCTCGTTGATGTGGCCGTTGATCGAAAAGCCGCTGATCCACGCATTACGAGCGTGAAGATTTCAGAGCGCTGTTTGCGTGCTTGAACGGACGGGTAGGCTATGGATACGTCAGGCCCATGAAAACGATCTTCGTCTATACTGGCGCGGCAGTTGCCGAAATCTCGGGCTGCTTTGCTTTCTGGGGCTGGCTACGCCTTGAGAGGCCAATCTGGTGGCTCATACCGGGCGTGTTCTCGCTGCTCTTGTTCGCATACTTGTTGACGCTCGTAGAGACCGAGGCGGCGGGACGTGCCTACGCCACCTATGGCGGCATCTATATCGTGGCATCGCTCGTCTGGCTCTGGGCGGTCGAGAGCACTCGCCCTGATCGCTGGGACGTTACCGGCGCGTCCCTCTGCTTGATTGGCGCGGCGGTCATTCTTTGGGGACCGCGGGGATCGTAAGGCCAGCCCCACTGGCGCATCGCGTCGGCGATGTTGCCACTCAACCGAAGACCTTTTCGGGCGCATCGGCGTGGACCCTTTGCGCCGCATGACGGTTCGGCTATGGCGGCTCGATGGATGAGCCGGTGGAATGCTGGCCGAGCATCAGACCACGTTTGCAGAGGACGAGCGCGAGTTGATCAGGGGTGCAACGAAGCAGGGCATCGGGACCATTCCATGCATGGCTGCTCGCTGTGCACTCAAGCCGCGAGGCTCTGAGGCGCGATAGGACCATCACTGATACACCAACCACTCGTCCGCTAGGGACCCTAGCGGCTCTTTCTGAGGCCCGTCAGCAGCGCGCTCTGGGTTGACAAAAGGGCAATCAATTGGGTTGCTGTATCGGAAGAAAAACACCCCTCGGCGCGAGACATTCGATGAGCCTCGCCACAGTTGGGTACTTCTGAGTTCCTCAATCACCAATCCACCGCGCACCCCCTAGGCGTCCCGTGGCTGACACCGTCAGCCGTTCAGGACGGGCACCTTTGGGGGCGCTTCAAGCATCCCTGAACATGCGAAACAACAGCACACAACAACACGCTTCAACCAACTCGACCGGAGCCGGAACAGCCACTCCGTGGACCATCAGCAAGAGCACCTCTGCCCCACCGAAGTACGACTTCGAGGACACCGCAGAAGGCTGCCAGCAAAGCCCCATCATCTCAGTCCCAATTGCCGACATCGCGACGCGAGCTGATTGGCAGGTGCGCGATCAGATCAACGAGGCACTCGTCAGGGATTACATCACCCACTACGTGCACGGTGCGAGCATGCCTCCTGTTCGGCTGGCGGACGTGGGGGGAGCGCTCGTTCTCGTGGACGGGTGGCACCGGCTCCTAGCCCAGAAGCAGCTCGGCCGCGATGCCGTCGAGGCAACCGTCGAGGAGCTGAGCGAGCATGAGGCTCAGTGGCAGGCCGCGCTGGCTAATACCTGCAACGGGTTACGGCTGAACCGCGCGAGCGAGAAGCGCAGGGTCTTCGAGCTGTACATGCGACAGCGGCGCAATCGTGTGGGACGGCTTGGCCTCAAGTCGTATCGGGAGATTGCCAAGGACCTCGGGGGCCTCGCTTCCAAATCATCGATTGAGACTTGGATGAAGAAGATGTTCCCGAAGGTGGCAGCCAAGATGCGCTCAGGCCGCGACGATAATGCCGGGGCACGCGATCCTAGAAGGCCGTTCAGCACCGCTGAAGTGCGCGTTCGCGAGGCCCTTACACTGGCTGTTGCGGAGGCACGAGGAGTTCCCTGCTGGGGCAAACGAAGGACGCTTGTCCAGGAGTTCGCCAAGGCCCTGCTCGAGCCCGCCAAGTCTCAGAGCAAACAACCCCCTGAGATCAATAGTGATTTTTAGCTGCTGTCCAGACTGGACACCGCATCAGCCAAAACAGGGGCTTCATCATTGAGCGCAAACGACAATTCGGCCGCTATCTCAGCAACGATGCTGCCGGGAAAGGTGATCGAGGGCGAGTTGGACGGTGAGCCGGTCGTGCTCGTCGGGACGGTCCCGACGGGCTACACCGCTATCCTCTGCCCTACGGGCTGGGCCACTCTCCGCCGTTGGAAGCTGACCACTCTCCGGGTCGCTCGGGGCGGCCTCTACGCAGCGGGTGAGGGCCGCGCAGGAGGCTTCGCGGCGGCGCGTTTCCTGCTCGGCAGCTCGGGCAACTTCGCGGTTCGCCACCGCAACGGCAACCCGTTCGACATCAGGCTTGTGAACATCGTCGCGGTCGCACGCGGCCTCATCAGGCAAGCAGGCATCGAGACGACGCGGGGGCCAGGATACAGGAACCCCGACGTTGGGTGGGGTGACTGTCGCTGCCACTCTGGCAAGCGGCTGAAGACACCCAGCGCCCGGCAACGCATCGCGGATGCTCTCGCTCCACCCGACCCGGGATAGTTGGCAGAAAACTGTGAAGCCCCCACTCGACCCCATCTTGTGGCGGGCTTCCCCCGGGGCGGGGTCCGGGCCAATGACGCTCGCGGCCTGACACTCGCCGCGCGCCAAGGATTGCCATCGCCCACCGCTACTCTTGCCGGACCTTCAAGCGCATCTAAGGTGCACCTTGGTGGAACAAGGGGAGCGGGGGCATGGCGTCACCGGAGCTGAGCAAGGCGGCACGGAATGAGAAGCGCAAGTTGACGGCGACTTACTTCAACAACATGGCGATTGCGTTGTTTGTCGCGGGTGTTGCCGCCCCCTACTACGCGATGCTCGCCATGCCTGTCTCGGATTACGTTAGAATGTGGGACGCCTTCGGCACTTCGGCCGGTCCCCGCCTGACCACCATCGTCGCCTGGCTCGGTTCTTGGGCCATCTCGCTCTTGCTGCACTACACGGCGCGAGGCGTCTTGGAGAGCGTCGAGGAGTGATCAATGTCGCCCTGCTAGGCGCGGGCCAGTCCGGGCGGGCAACTGCTGTCCGCTGAGGTATGCCCGTGCGGACAAGTCCAGAGCGCCAGAAAACGTGTCCGCTAGGGTTGACTTCGGTCAACGGACGTGAGAAACAACGGACGATACCCTAGCGGACAACAGAGGCGATCATGGCCACGATCTTCTACGCGCGAGTTTCCACCACCGACCAAACCGTCGAGCATCAGCGGATCGGAGCGGAGGCGGCAGGCTTCAAGATCGACCGCGTCGTCGCGGACCATGGCGTCTCGGGCATCAGCACTCGCCTTGCAGAACGTCCTGAGGGCAAGCGCCTTTTCGACATACTCCGCAGCGGAGACACTCTCGTCGTGCGCTGGATCGACCGCCTCGGGCGAAACTACGGCGACGTTTGCGACACCATCAGGGAGTTCATGCGGCGCGGTGTTGTGATCCGCACAGTGATCAACGGGCTCACTTTCGATGGCGCAACCAAGGACCCTATGCAGCAGGCTGTCAGGGACGCGCTCATTGCCTTCATGGCGGCCACTGCGCAAGCCAACGCCGAGGCCATCAAGGAAGCACAGCGGGGCGGCATCGCTCTCGCGAAGGCTACAGCAGGTGAGACGAAGTATCGGGGACGCAAGCCGACGTTCGATGAGGGGCAGCTCGAAACTGTCCGCAACATGCTGGAGCAATCAGCGGGGGTCGGGCAGATCGCGACTGCAACCGGGCTGAGCCGACAGACGATCTATCGGATCAAGGAAGACCCGGTCGGGGCCGAGGCCGCGCTGCGGAGTTGGGCTGCTTAGACGGCCAGCTCTAAGTGCATCTTCCGGGCCCAATCAGTGTTTTTCTTCGGAGCCTTGTCCGAGCTGCCGAAGCGTTCTAACTTCGTTCTGGTGTAACGGTCCGTCAAAGCAAGTGTGTGAGTGTCTGCGCAGTCAGCAGGGAAGCGGGTGATGGCCATCGAGTACCGCCTTCGGATCGACAGCGATCTATCGCCAGAGACGTTCCCTATGGCGCGGCTCGCCGACTACCTGTCGTCACTCGCGAAGTTGCTCGGGCAACCGTCGAACGTCCACTTCCAAGACATCCTCACAGGCTCCTCGGTCCTCGTCGCTCGGGTTGACGATGTCGGGGTCTCCAATGTGCGCGAACGGATTAGGGGCGTCTCCACGGGGTTTGGCCCCAAGGATGCTCTGAAAGCGTTTGATGAGATCGACGCGCTGCTCCGCCAGGACAACGCGACCGCTACCCTTGTGAGCGAGCACGAAGGCATCGTCATTCCCTTTCCCGGCAAGGCACGCCCCGAGCCGGTTGTCTTCGGCCCATTCAAGCAGGATGGGACCCTCGATGGACAAGTCATCCGGGTAGGCGGAACCGATGACACCGTGCCGGTTCACCTGAGAGACACCGACGCCATACACACCCACCTTCACGCCTCGCCTGAGGTGGCCCGCAAGGTCGCGCAACACCTCCTCGGGCCAACCATTCGTGTCCACGGCACGGGCACATGGTTTCGAGATGGCGACGGGACGTGGGAGTTGAAGTCGTTCAAGATCGCCGACTTCGAGGTGCTGGGCGAAGAGCCCCTCTCGGAGGTCGTGCGCGGCATCCGCCAAGCGGGTGGTAGCCAGTGGAACGAGGTGCCCGATCCTGTTCGCTTGCTGATCGAACATCGGCGGGACGACGGGGAAGTCCAGTGATCGCTGCATTCGACGCAACCGTCCTTGTCTACGTCGTCGATGAAAACGCCCCCGCTCCGATCGATCTTGGCACGGGCAAGCCTGTCACCGACTGCAAACAGCGTATCGAGTACCTGCTCGAAACGCTGCAGAAGGACGACGCGAAGATCGTCATCCCAACCCCAGCGCTCGGCGAGGTCTTGGTCAAAGCCCGGCAGATGGCCCCCGAGCTGTTGCGGCAGCTCAACTCGTCGAAGCACTTCCGAGTAGCGCCGTTCGATGCGAGAGCGGCTGTAGAATACTCTTCGATGCACGCCCAGAGGATCGGAAAGGGTACCACCAATCGCACCAAAGCGAAGTTCGACGAGCAGATCGTCGCAATCTCGCGCGTCGAGAATGTCCAAGTCATCTATTCGGACGACGGGGACATCAAGAAACTCGCGGGGCCCAAGATCAAGGTCATAGGAATTGCAGAGCTACCGCTGCCGCCTGCAAAGGCGCAGAGCGACATGTTCGATCAGCACTACTCCCAAGACCCCAACTACGGGAAGTGGGGGTAGGCAGCGTCAAGCCGCACGGGCAGCGGCTTCTTCGCCTCGAAGCTCGTACCTTGGCAGCTTGCAGACTTCGACATACAGCCCGGCAGGATCACCATAGACCCGCTCGTCTACGCTCTCGCCAGCGTGGCCAGTGATCATGCGTCGCTTTTCCTGATCCAACCCGTGTTTTCGGCTCTTCGTGATGAAGCGATGCCGCCAGCCATGATTTGGGGCCACCCGCTTATCGGACACGATAGCCCGCACGAACTCCGCAATCCGGTTCTTCAATGCACGCAGCTTGCCCAGCATCTCGCCGTCCTTGGTGACAGTCAGGAATAGGTAGCCCTTGGCTGATGACATGACGAACTCGATGAAGCCTAGCTCGATCAGATGGGGGTGCAACGGCACCTCACGTGCTTCCTTGCTCTTCACCGGACCAGCCTCTGGTGTGATCTTCGCCACGTAATGATCACCCTCACGGCGAATGTCGTCGCGCCTGAGCTGAGCCATCTCGCCAATCCGAGCGCCACTGTAGGCGCACAGCCAAGGGAGCCACCGCTTCGCCGCAGCCGTCTTTGCCTGCTCTTGCGGGGCACCGCTGTAGCTTAGAGCGGACCTCAGGATCGCCGCAGCTTCATCGTCAGTGAACCCCTTGCCTCGCTCGCGGACCTTTTTCCCGATCTTCAGCGTCACCCCCTGAGCCGGATTGCTCGGCAGCTTGTGGTTCCGAACTCCCCAGCCGAACACCGACTTCATTGCTGACAGATCGACATCCTTCACGGTCTTCGGGGAGCGGCCGTCCGCAAGCCTCTTGTCCTTCCAGCCGACGACGTCGTGCGGGGTGATCTGGGTAGCGTCATCGTGCCCCACGAAGACAGCAAACCGTGTGAAGACCGACTTGTACTCGCTGATAGTCTTCTCGGTGACACCGGCCGCCCGGCTCTCCAACTCCCAACCAGCGAAAAGTGCGGCGAAGGTCAGTCCAGCCCGGTCCTTCGGAGCAGCGTCGGGGTCCCATTCAGGAAACCGCTGCTCGACCATGTCCGGCCCATAGTCGCCCCTCCCCCGCCGCTCCAGCAACGCGGTCGCGTCCTTCAGAGCGCCGTGCATGGCACCCGCCAACCGCCTGCGGCTATCATCGTCAACTTGCAGAGCCATCAGCGCCAACATCTCCGAGGCGAACGGCTCCATCTGCTCTGCGCCGGTCGCTGGATCGCGCTTCTGTGCCTCGCGGTTGAGAATGCCCCAGACCGTGGCCCGGCCCGGATCGTCCTCCCAAGTAGCCTTGGCCGCTCGATACCATTCACCCGCGAGTGCGATGGTTTCTTTGTGCGTTAGTCGGTGCGGCCCCTCGCGCAGGGAGCGCCACACGTCATCGAGGTAGGCGAGTGCTTTGGCCTGCCGTGCCTTGGCCTCCCGGGGGTCATGGGTGCGCAGCGACACCTTGATCGTTCCGGCGCGACCGACCTGCACCGCCGCAGTCTCCTCCCCCACGGGGACGTGCAGCACCAAGCCCGCCGCCTTGTCAGTAAGGTCAGCAGGGACGCGCTTTCGGAGGTAGTGAACGGAGGAGCCGTCGCGGCGGATAGGAGAGGCCATTCGTAGAAGCATGTGTACCGTCTCTGTGTACCAGTTGAGACGGTCGATCACCCTTGAGTATCAGGGACTTCAGCGAAATCAACTACATCGGAGAGCGATGGTGCCCAGGAAAGGACTCGAACCTTCACGGCCGTTAAGCCACTGGCACCTGAAGCCAGCGCGTCTACCAATTCCACCACCTGGGCATGCCGGTTAGGCACGGAGGCGGTTACTACGGTTCGGTGACGCGGTTGTCAATTCATGCTTGAACCCCGCTTCGGGATGCGGATTGCGCATCGCAAACCGGCCCGATACAAGCCTGACGAGACGCACTCTTCCCGCAGGAACGACCCCAGGAATGGATCCCATGGCATCGAATCTGGACACGCTCGTCACGGTTTTCGGCGGATCGGGGTTTTTGGGCCGGAATGTCGTCCGCGCACTGTGCCGGCGCGACTACCGGATCCGGGTCGCGGTGCGGCGGCCGGAGCTGGCCGGGTACCTCCAGCCCTCCGGCAAGGTCGGGCAGGTCCACACCGTGCAGGCCAACGTGCGCTATCCGGCCTCGATCGAGGCGGCACTGCGTGATTCACAGGTCGTGATCAATCTGGTCGGCATCCTCGCCGAGGGCGGCGCGCAGAGTTTTGATGCTGTCCAGGCCAGGGGCGCCGAGACCGTCGCCAAGGCGGCCGCGGCCGCTGGGGCAGACCTGATCCATGTCTCGGCGATCGGCGCCGACGCGGAATCGCCCTCGCGCTATGCCAGGGCCAAGGCGGCTGGCGAAGCGGCGGTGTTGGCCGCGGTGCCGTCGGCGACGATCTTCCGCCCCTCCGTGATGTTCGGCCCCGAGGACCAGTTCACCAACCGCTTCGCGGCGCTGGCGCGGATGTTGCCGGTGGTGCCGCTGATCGGCGGTGAAACCAGGATGCAGCCGGTCTATGTCGGCGACGTCGCCACCGCGGTCGCGGATGCCGTCGACGGCAAGGCCAAGGCGGGCGCGACCTACGAGCTCGGCGGACCGGAAGTGCTGACCATGCGCGAGATCATCGAGGCCATTCTCGAGATCGCCGATCGCAAGCGAATGCTCATGCCGCTGCCGTTTGGCCTCGCCCGCTTCAAGGCCAACTTCCTGCAATTCGCGCCGGGCGCGCTGAAGCTGACGCCGGACCAGGTCACGCTGCTCGCGCGCGATAATGTGGTGTCGGACGCGGCGAAGGCCGCTGGGCTAACGCTGGAAGGCCTCGGCATCACGCCCGACTCGCTTGAAGCGATCGCCCCGCAATATCTCTGGCGCTTCCGCGCCGCCGGGCAATTCCAGCGCAAGAGCGCGTAACCATCCCCCACCGTCATGGCCGGGCTTGTCCCGGCCATCCACGCCTTTTCAAGGGCCAAGAACGTGGATGCCCGGCACAAGGCCGGGCATGACGAACTTCAACGTCTGGACTGCAGTTGTTTGACGTTCGGGTTTACCGCCCCAGCGCCAGCGCGATCAGGCCGAGCGTGCCGACGATCACGCGCCACCAGGCGAACACCACGAAGCCGTGGCGAGTGACGTATTCCAGGAACGTCTTCACCACGATGATCGCGGTGACGAACGACACCACGAAGCCGATCGCGACGATGCCCATGTGGTCCATCGTCATCTCGGAGCGGTTCTTGTAGAAATCGTAGGCGAACGCGCCGATCATGGTGGGAATGGCGAGGAAGAACGAGAACTCCGCCGCCGCGCGCTTGTCGGCCCCCAGGAACATCGCCGCGACGATGCTGGCACCGGAGCGCGACACGCCCGGGATCATCGCGATGCACTGCGCGATGCCGATATAGAGATACATCAGCAACGGAAACCGGGTGGCGTCGTGCTCGCGCGCCTTGAGATCGAGCTTATCGACCCAGAGCAGGATGGCGCCCCCGACGATCAGCGAGAAGCACACCACCCATGGATTGAACAGCATGCTCTTGATGTATTTGCCGGCGACGAGACCGACGACGACCGCGGGCAGGAACGCCACCAGCACGCCGAGCACGAAGCGGCGTGCATAGGCGTCGCCCGTGAACATGCCGATTGCGACGTCCCATAATTTCTTGAAGTACAACACGACGATCGCGAGGATCGCGCCGAGCTGGATCAGGACCGTAAACGAATCCCAGAACGCGCCTTCGCCGAGATGGAAGAAGCGTTCCGCGAGCAGCAAATGGCCGGTCGAGGACACGGGAAGGAACTCGGTCACACCCTCGATGATGCCGAGGATCACTGCCCGGATTGCATCTGACATATTTACGGTCCATTTCGGCTGGAAAAGCGGGGATCTTCTCGCCCATCCGCTCCCTTGCTGCAATCGCAAAATGCGGCGTCGCGCCCTTGCTTCGCGGTTTTGAATGACTAGTGTGGCGCCGCACAAAACATTGATGGATTCTTAAGCACCATCACATAGTCAAAGGCTTCATGTTTACGCTGTTTCATCATCCGTTCTGCCCGCACTCGCGGTTCATCCGCCTGATCGCGGGAGAATACGGGCTTGAGCTGAAGTTGATCGAAGAGCGCAGCTGGGAGCGGCGCGAAGCATTTCTGCTGCTCAATGCGGCGGGCACGACGCCCGTCCTGGTGGACGACGAGCAGCCGCCGATCCCAGGCGCGGCGATCGTCGCCGAATATGTCGACGAGGCCTATGGCTCCGAGATGGGACTGAAGCGCCTGATGCCGGACACGATCGGCGAGCGCGTCGAGGTCCGCCGGCTGATGGCCTGGTTCAACGAAAAGTTTTTCGAGGAAGTCTCTCACCCGCTCGTCACCGAGCGCATCTACAAGCGCTTCATGAGCGAGGACAACGGCGGCGGACCGCCCTCGGCCGACGTGATGCGCGCCGCCAAGGCAAATGTGCGCTATCATCTGGCCTATATCGGCTGGCTGGCGCAGACGCGTAATTTCCTCGCCGGCGACCGGCTCAGCTACGCGGATCTCGCCGCCGCGGCGCACCTCTCGGCGATCGACTATCTGGGCGACGTGCCATGGAGCGAGGACGACGCGGCAAAGGCGTGGTACGCACGGGTGAAATCCCGCCCGTCGTTCCGTCCGCTGTTGAGCGAATGGCTGGCCGGCGTGCCGGCGTCGCGGACCTACGTGGACCTCGACTTCTGAATTCCGATCCGACCGAACTGAAGACGGCGCTTGCAAACGAGGCACGTGCGCTCGGCTTCGATTGCATCGGCATCACGGAGCCCGGCACGATCGAAAGCGCCGGAAAACATTTCCTCGAGTTCATCGCATCCGGCGGCCATGGCGACATGGACTGGCTCGCCGCGCAGCCGGAGCGCCGGGTCGATCCGCGCGGGCTGTGGCAGGACGTGCGCAGCGTCATCATGCTCGGCGTCAACTACGGCCCCGACCAGGATCCGCTCGCGATCCTGCAACAGCGCACGCGCGCGGCGATCTCGGTCTATGCGCAGGGCGACGACTATCACGACCTCATCAAGAAGCGCCTGAAGGCACTGGCGCGATGGCTGGTCGCGACCTCAACTTGTGAGGTGAAGCCTTGCGAAGTGAAGGTGTTCGTCGACACCGCGGCCGTGATGGAGAAGCCGCTGGCGCAAGCCGCGTATCTGGGCTGGCAGGGCAAGCACACCAATCTGGTCTCGCGCGAATTCGGCTCCTGGCTGTTTCTCGGCGCGATCTACACCACGCTGGAACTGCCGCGCGACGATTCCGAGATCGATCATTGCGGCTCGTGCCGGGCGTGCCTCGACATCTGCCCGACCGCCGCCTTCCCCGCGCCCTACAGGCTCGATGCAAGGCGATGCATCTCGTATCTCACCATCGAGAACAAGGGACCGATCCCGCGCGAATTTCGCAAAAACATCGGCAACCGCATCTATGGCTGCGATGATTGCCTCGCCGCCTGCCCCTGGAACAAGTTCGCGCAGGAGGGCCGCGAGGCCAAGCTCGCCGCACGTGACGTTTTGCGCGCGCCGGGTCTCGCCGAGCTCGCACGGCTCGACGACGCTGCGTTTCGTGCGCTGTTCACGAAGTCTCCGGTCAAGCGCATCGGCCGCGAGCGCTTTTTGCGCAACGTGCTGATCGCGATCGGCAACTCCGGCGATGCGGCACTGGCGGACGAGGCGCGGCGATTGCTGGAGGATGAGAGCGCGCTGGTGCGCGGGGCTGCGGTGTGGGCGCTAGGGCAGTTGATGCCGCGGGATGAGTTCGAAACGATCAGGACGAATGCGATTGTTGGCGAGCGCGACGAAAGCGTGCATGAGGAGTGGCGCACCGCCTCCTAGTTCCTCCGCTGTCATGCTCCGCGAAAGCGGGGCATCCAGTACGCCGCGGCGTCTCGACTGAACCACAGCCGTCTCGGAGTACTGGATCGCCCGGTCAAGCCGGGCGATGACACCGTTGTTGTGATGAGAGCGCTTCGCGCCTCCTCACCATGAGGATTGAGCATCTTGATTTCCCCGCAGCTTCCCGCAAAGTCGCGCGTCATGACAAACATGCCTTTCTTCACCCGCGACGGCGACACATTCCATCCGACGGAAGTCGCCAACGGCCCGTGGGATCCGAAATCGCTGCACGGACGCGTCATCATCGGCCTGCTCGGCTTCGCCATCGAGGAGCGCCATTCCGGCCCCGAATTCGTGCCGGCGCGGCTGACCGTCGATATGTTTCGGCTTCCGACCATCGACAAGCCGATCGAGATGACGACACGTCTGGTGCGCGACGGGATGCGCATCCGCGTCGTGGAAGCAGAGTTCTTATCCGGCGGCGTCGGCATGGCGCGCGCTTCGTGCCAGCTGTTGCGGCGAACGCAGAATCCGGACGGCAATGTCTGGTCGCCGCCGAACTGGGACGTGCCGAAGCCGGCCGACATTCCCAAGCCGACCGATCCCAGGCTCGGCATGAACGGCAAATGGACCACGCGACCGATCGTCGGCCACATGGGCTCGCTCGGGCCACGAAAGCTCTGGATGAGCGAGGTGCGCGAGCTGGTCGCGGGCGTGCCGATGACGCCGTTCGTCCGTGTCGCTACCGGCGCGGACTTCGCCAGTCCGTTCGCCAACGCCGGCGACAAGGGGCTCGGCTACATCAACAGCGACGTCACGATCTATCTGCACCGCCTGCCGGTGACGAACTGGATCGGCTTCGACGTCGTGAACCACCAGGCCACCGATGGTGTGGCGATCGGCGAGTGCTGGCTGTACGATGAAGCGGGCCCGATCGGCACCGCCACAGTTGCGGCGCTGGCGCAGCGCAAGCCGATGGTAAACCCGTCGAAGCGGTAGGAGCGCAACAACGACGGTTAACCCAAGTGCCGCTGCATTTCCGGCCGCGCCTTGAGTTCCGCGCCCTGCCTGGCGACGATCTTCGCGATTCTATCAGGTGCAAACTTCAAATCGACAAACGCCGGCGCGGTGTTCGCGACCTCGTGATAGCTGACGATCCTGCCGTCTCGAAGCGTCATGATCGCCACGCCCTCGAACATCGCCCGCGCGCCATTCGCCTCCGGCAAGGTCGAGCGATAGCTGAACGTGTAGCGCGCATAGAGCGTGGTGCTGTTCGATACCGGGTCGTGCATGTCCCAGCGGAAGTCGGTCGCCGTGCGGTAGAACCAGTCGTCGATCATCGCGGCGATCTTCTCGCGGCCGGCGAAGGCGCCATAGAACACGTCGTGATAGACGCCGTCCTCGGTGAAGAGATCAGCGAAGGCTTTTCCGTTGCGTTGTTCGACCGCGTCGCAGAAGGCGCGCAGCATGGCGGTGGTGGTCATCGGCGATTCTCCCCTCCCATTCTCAGTCATGCCCGGGCGTGACCGGGGCATCCAGTACGCCGCGGCTTCTCGGCTTGAGCACGAGCGCCTCTGGAATACTGGATCGCCCGATCAAGTCGGGCGACGACACCGAGTGCTAGGTCGCGATTTCACCCGATCTCGGCCACCGCGGCAAGAATGCGGGCGATGTCCTGCGGGCGCGAGAGGCGGTGATCGCCGTCCTGGATCATGGTCAGCACGACATCGTCGGCGGGCAGGCGATGAGTCAGCGCGAACGCGTGCTGCCAGGGCACGTCAGGATCCTGCGCTCCTTGCAGGATGCGAACGGGACAGCCGAGGTCGATGGCGCTGCCGAGCACGAGATGGTTGCGCCCCTCCTCGATCAGATTCCGCGTGATCGGATAGGGCGAGCCGTCGCCATAATCCGATGGTCTCAGCCAGACGCCTTTGGTCTCGATCTCCTTCTTCACCGCGGCCGAAAAATTCTTCCACATCAGCTCCTCGGTGAAATCGGGCGCCGGCGCGATCAGCACCAGGCCCGCCAGCGAGGCTTTGGCTTGCTGTGTCTCTTGCCGCTTTTTGATTTCGCGCGCGAGCAACAGCGCCATCCAGCCGCCCATGGACGAGCCGATCAGGACTTGCGGGCCGGCGCAGAACCGCTCGAACACCGCGACGCTTTCCTCGAGCCAGCGCCCGATGGTTCCGTCGGCGAAATCGCCACCGGATTCGCCGTGGCCGGAATAATCGAACCGGACCAATGCACGGCCGTGATCCCGGGCCCATTCGTCCAGCGCCACGGCCTTGCTGCCCCGCATGTCCGATTTGAACCCGCCGAGCCAGACCAGCCCCGGTCCTTGAGCAGATTCTTGACCAGATTCTTGCGTCGCGCGGCGGCGCACTGCGATCCGGCGTGCGGACGGGCCCTCGCCCACATCGATGAAGTCGAGCACGGCATCGGGAATTGCAGGGGTCATGGAACGTTTACTCTGGCTGTGCAGTTTGAGCTGTCCGGACGCGCTCCGCAGCGCAGCCGGACGTCGGCATTTGCCCTTTGGGACGCTTGCGGAACGGAAGCAAGGTGTCTATGTCCCTCTGCGTGCCCCGCCGTGGCCAAAATGCCTCGCATTTGAGGCTTTTTCGACCGCCGCACGAGCGATTGCTTGCCGGCAACCGTATCTTCCTGCAAAATAGCCGCCTCTTTTCATAACTTTGGAGAACCACCCATTCGCCGTCCCAATAAAGCCCCGCCCACTGCCGCCAAAGACGGGCCGCGCATCAATGACGACATTCGCAATGCGCAGATCCAGCTGATCGATCAGACCGGTGACAACAAGGGCACCATCGAGACCGTCGCGGCTATCCGCCTGGCCCAGGAAGCCGGCATGGATCTGGTCGAGATCTCGCCGAACGTCAGCCCTCCCGTCTGCAAGATCATGGACTACGGGAAGTATAAGTATTCCGCGCAGAAAAAAGCCGCCGAAGCCCGCAAGCGGCAGAAGATCGTCGAGATCAAGGAGATCAAGCTCCGCCCGATGATCGACGACCACGATTACGAAGTGAAGATGCGCGCCATGCAGCGGTTCTTCGAAGAAGGCGACAAGGTCAAGATCACCCTGCGCTATCGCGGCCGCGAAATGGCGCACCAGGAGATCGGCACCAAGCTGCTCGACAAGATCAAGACCGACGTCGCCGAGCTCGCCAAGGTGGAGCAGGACGCGCGGTTCGAGGGCCGTCAGGTCGTCATGGTGCTGGCGCCGCGCTGACGCGAGTTGTTCAGGATTGAGAGTTCAACGGCCCGTCCGGCCTTCCGGCGGGCCGTTTTGTTTTGGCCGAGGAAGAAGGGGAGGGAGCGCATCGAATGCTTGGCGACTAACTCCTCGTCGCCTGCCAGGTGCCGCTGCACTGATCGCCGGAGATGATACCCCTCCACGAACCGGCGCCGTTCACGCCGGCAAGCCGACCGCCGCCGCTGGCATGGGACGCCCCGACCGAGACCTGGACCGCGACGGTACCGCTGCGATTGACCTTGCCGGAGACCCGGCCACCGCCGGCGGACGACACCCGGCTGCCGGCGACGGTGAAGGGAACGCTGTAGCCGGAGCTGCAATTGCCGCGGGTGGTGGCGAAGGTGACGTTCCAGACTCCGTCATAGCCGCGGATGCGCGCATCGGCAGTCGAGGGAAACGCAGCCATGGCGAGCACGGCCAACAGCGCCAGGCGGCGCGGACGAGCGAAATCAGTCAAAGACGGAAGCGATTGGGAAAAATGGGGCATTCTGGTCCTGCTCCGGGCGACACGGCCCGGACATGAAGATAGCAATTCCGGATAGTCGGCGGCTAGGTTCCGCCGGTTCATCGTTGCCAATTCGCCCGTCCTCTGTCATAAGCCCAGCCTTCATTGCCCGGCTGATTAAGGGCTGCCGTGGCGGTGTCCGTGCGGGTTTCGCGCTTGTTCGTAAAACCTGAGCACAATCAACGCTCTAACGAGCATTTTGACGGCCAGCCGCCTTTGCGGGCGGATTTCTATGGCCATTAGGAGAGCCAAATGCCCAAGCTGAAGACCAAATCGGGCGCTAAAAAGCGCTTCAAGGTGACTGCCACCGGCAAAGTGATGTTCGCGCATCGTAGCAAGCGTCACGGCATGATCAAGCGGACGAAGAAGCAGATCCGGCAGCTGCGCGGCACCGCCGTGCTGTTCAAGACCGACGGCGACAACGTCAAGAAGTACTTCTTGCCGAACGCCTGATCGCGTCCACGATCATTGCCACCCGCGCCGCAGCTTTCGCGGCGATCCGAACATCAAGTCACTTCTGAAGGATATTTGTCATGGCTCGCGTCAAACGCGGTGTGACCGCCCACGCCAAGCACAAGAAAGTCTACAAGGCCGCCAAGGGTTTCCGCGGCCGCCGCAAGAACACGATCCGCACCGCCAAGCCGGCGGTCGAGAAGGCTCTCGTGTATGCCTTCCGTGATCGCAAGCGCAAGAAGCGGACGTTCCGCGCGCTCTGGATCCAGCGCATCAACGCCGCCGTGCGTCCGTTCGGCCTGACCTACAGCCGCTTTATCGACGGCATGGCCAAGTCCGGGATCACCGTGGACCGCAAGGTGCTGTCGGATCTCGCGATCAACGAGCCCGCGTCGTTCCAGGCGATCGCCGAGAAGGCCAAAGCCGCTCTGGCGGCCTGAAGCCTAACGGCCGGCTCCGCCGGCCTTCAGCGCGCGTTGCGAGTAGCGCTGGGCGATCTCCGCCCGGCAGAATGCGGTGAATGACAGATACATGGTGCCGGATTTATTCCGGTACTTCCGGTCGCACACGCGCATCTCGCGTTGGTAAGCCTGTTTCCGCGCACTGTTGAGGCTGGGCATGAAGTCCGCCTCGCATTTCTTCTCGACGGCGGCGCCGAGCTGGACATCGCCGCTCGCGGTCAATTGGCAATCCTGAAACACTTTCATCGCGCTTTCGCAGCCCTTCTGGGCACCGATGGTGTCGACGACCTCGTCCAGCGTCATGGATTTCTCCATGCAGACCATGGCGCGCGCCGGGGTGCTCGTGACAGAGAGAACGACGGCGAGAGCAGCCAGACCGGATCTTGAGAGCATCGCGAAAGTCTCCTCATATCCTCCTTGGTGCCAGCCTCCCGCGCGAGGTTCAACCCAGCCGCTCGTCAGCCCGAATCACCGGCTTTTCGCTTGACGTTACGGCCTTCGGGCGGCGACAACCCAGCCGAATTTGGCAGCAGGGATTTGACCGTGTCCGACCTCGCAATGCTCGAAACATCCATCCTCGACCAGATCGCCGCCGCCGGCGACGAGGCCGCCCTCGAAGCGGTGCGCGTCGCAGCCCTCGGCAAGAAGGGTTCGATCTCGGCGCTGCTTGCCACGCTCGGAAAAATGTCGCCGGACGAACGCAAGACCCAAGGCGCCGCGATCAACCAGGCCAAGGACCAGGTCACCGAGGCGCTGGCCGCGCGGCGCGACGTCTTGAAATCGGCAGCGCTCGACGCGCGGCTTGCGTCGGAAACCATCGACGTCACCCTGCCGCTGCGCGATGCGCCGGCTGAAGCCGGCCGCATCCATCCGCTGAGCCAGGTCTGGGACGAGCTGACCACGATCTTCGCCGACATGGGATTCTCGGTCGCCGAAGGTCCCGATATCGAGACCGACGACTACAACTTCACCAAGCTGAATTTTCCGGAAGGCCATCCCGCGCGCGAGATGCACGACACCTTCTTCTTCCATCCGAAGGAGGATGGCTCGCGCATGCTGTTGCGCACCCACACCTCGCCGGTGCAGGTGCGCACCATGTTGAGCCAGAAGCCGCCGATCCGCGTGATCTGCCCGGGCCGCACCTATCGCATCGATTCGGATGCGACGCACACGCCGCAATTCCACCAGGTCGAAGGCCTCGTCATCGACAAGCACTCGCATCTCGGCCACCTCAAATGGATCCTGCACGAGTTCTGCAAGGCGTTCTTCGAGGTCGACCATATCAACATGCGTTTCCGGCCCTCGTTCTTCCCGTTCACCGAGCCGTCGCTGGAAGTCGACATCCAGTGCCGCCGCGACAAGGGCGAGATCCGCTTCGGCGAGGGCGAGGACTGGCTCGAGATTCTCGGCTGCGGCATGGTGCATCCGAACGTGCTGCGCGCCTGCGGCATCGATCCCGACGAGTACCAGGGCTTCGCCTGGGGCATGGGCATCGACCGCATCGCCATGTTGAAATACGGCATCGCCGATTTGCGCCAGCTGTTCGACAGCGACGTCCGCTGGCTCTCCCATTACGGCTTCAAGCCGCTCGAAGTGCCGACGCTGGCGGGAGGGCTGAGCTCGTGATGGGCTTGCCCGGACACGCGTACGCAAAGACTCTCTCCGTTCCCTCCCCCCTTGTGGGGGAGGGTCAGGGAGGGGGGTAGCCGCGGATGCCGCACGCAGTTGTGAGCGAACGTCAGCGCAGCCGGGCGAAGCAGCTTCGCCAAGCGATGACGCGCGCCGAAACACTGCTGTGGCGGTATTTGAAAGCTAACCGGATGGATGGTGTCGGCATCCGACGTCAGGCACCGATCGGAAACTACATCGCCGATTTCGTTTGTTTCTCGTCAAAACTCATCATCGAGGTCGATGGGGAATCTCACGATTTCGAAGAGCGCCAAAAGGCGGATCAACAGCGCGATGTGTTCTTTGCTGCCGAGGGTTTTCAGGTTCTGCGCTTCACCAACGAGCAGGTGATGACAAATCTGGAGGGCGTTGTTGAGGCAATCCGCCAGGCGGCATCCGCCGGAGCCCGCGGCTTACCCCCCTCCCTGACCCTCCCCCACAAGGGGGGAGGGAACATTGACACCGACAAAAGCAACTCAGTGAACACCGACAAGAGCCGAGGCACACAGCCATGAAATTCACTCTCTCCTGGCTGAAGGAACATCTCGACACCGACGAGCCGCTGGACAAGCTGGCCGAGAAGCTCACCATGATCGGGCTCGAGGTCGAGAACATCGAGGACAAGGCGAAGGCGCTGAAGCCCTTCACCATCGCGAAGGTGATCTCCGCCGAGCAGCATCCGAATGCCGATCGGCTGCGCGTCTGCATGGTCGACACCGGCGACGGTGGCGCGCCGGTGCAGGTGGTGTGCGGCGCGCCGAATGCGCGGACGGGTCTTGTCAGCGTGTTTTCGCCGCCCGGCACCTACATTCCCGGCAAGGACATCACCCTCGGGGTCGGCACCATCCGCGGCGTCGAGAGCCGCGGCATGCTGTGCTCGGCGGCCGAATTGCAGATTTCCAACGACCATGACGGCATCATGGAATTGCCCGCGGATGCGCCGATCGGCGCTGCTTACGCTGCATGGGCCGGCCTCGGCGATCCCGTGGTCGAGATCAATCTGACACCGAACCGGCAGGACTGCACCGGCGTGCACGGCATCGCGCGCGATCTTGCCGCCGCCGACATGGGCAAGTTCAAGGACCCCACCATCAAGCCGATCAAGGGCGAATTTCCTTGCCCGGTGAAGGTCACGGTCGAGGACGCGACGTTGTGCCCGGGTTTTGCGCTGCGGCTGGTGCGCGGCGTGAAGAACGGGCCGTCGCCGGAGTGGCTGCAGAAGCGGCTGACCGCGATCGGGCTGCGTCCGATCAACGCGCTGGTCGACATCACCAACTTCATGACTTACGACCGCGCGCGGCCGCTGCACGTGTTCGACGCGAAGAAAGTGAAGGGCCATCTCGTGGTGCGCCGCGCCCGTGACGGCGAGACGCTGCTCGCGCTGGACGGCCGCACCTACAATCTCGATCCCAACGTCTGCGTGATCGCGGACGAGCACGGCGTCGAATCGCTCGCCGGCATCATGGGCGGCGAGGCCTCGGGCTGCGACGAGACCACCACGGACGTGCTGATCGAATCGGCGCTGTGGAACGAGATCAACATCGCCCAGACCGGCCGCAAGCTCGGCATCAATTCGGACGCGCGCTACCGTTTCGAGCGCGGTGTCGATCCGGCTTTCATGGTGCCCGGGCTAGAGCTCGCGACCAAACTCGTGCTGGAGATGTGCGGCGGCACGCCGTCGGAGAACGTCGTGGTCGGCAAGACCTTCGGCGACGACCGCGTGATCGATTTTCCGGTCAACGAGGTCAAGCGGCTGTCGGGCATCGAAGTGCCGATGCCGGAGATGAAGCGCATCCTGACCCATCTCGGCTTCATGATGGCGGGCCCGGGTCCGGTCGTGAAGGTCGCCGTGCCGTCGTGGCGTACCGACGTGCACGGCAAAGCCGACATCGTCGAGGAAGTCGTCCGCATCCACGGCGTCGACAAGGTGCCGATGACGCCGTTCGAGCGCGGCGAGGACGCACGCAAACCCGTGCTGACCCCGGTCCAGCTCCGCACCCGCCGCGCCAGGCGCGCGCTGGCGAGCCGCGGCATCATCGAAGCGGTGACATGGTCCTTCATCACGAAATCCGCGGCCGAGCTGTTCGGCGGCGGCCAGCGCGAACTCGAGGTCGCCAACCCGATCGCGTCGGATTTGTCCGACATGCGCCCGACCCTGTTGGCGGGCCTGATCGCGGCGGCGCAGGCCAATGCCGATCGCGGCTTTGGCGATGTCGCGCTGTTCGAAGTCGGGCAGGTGTTCAAGGGCGATCGCCCGCAGGATCAGTTCATGGCGGCAGGCGGCGTCCGCCGCGGCTTTGCGTCATCGCAGGGTCTCGGACGGCACTGGTCGGGTTCGGCGCCGGCTGATTTGTTCGACGCCAAGGCCGATGCGCTCGCGGTGCTCGCCGCTGCCGGCGCGCCGATGCAGGCGCTTCAGATCGTCGCGGGCGGCCCGTCCTGGCTGCATCCCGGGCGCTCCGGCACGATCCAGATCGGGCCGCAGAACGTGCTGGGTTATTTCGGCGAGATGCATCCGCGCGCGCTCGAAGCGCTCGGCGCCGGCGGCCCGCTGATGGTATTCGAGGTGATCCTCGACCGCATCCCCGAAGCGAAGAAGAAGCCGACCCGTGCCAAGCCCGTGATCGAGCTGTCGGCATTTCAGCCCGTGTCGCGTGACTTCGCCTTCATCGTCGACCGCACCGTGAAGGGCGGCGACATCGTGCGCGCGGCCCAGAGCGTCGACAAGAAGCTGATCACCGCTGTGAACGTATTCGACGTCTACGAAGGCAAGGGCATCGACGACGGCAAGAAGTCGATCGCAATCGCGGTGACGATCCAGCCGCGCGAAAAGACCCTGACCGACCAGGAGATCGAGGCCGTCGCCGCGAAGATCGTGGCGGAGGTGACGAAGAAGACCGGCGGCACTTTGAGAGCATGATCATGCTCGAGAAATCATAGAGCATGAGTCTCACGGACTTTCTTCCGAAGGACGTCAGCCTCACCATTGCGATGGCGCTCTGCGCCGTCGCTTTCGTTTCGGGCACCGCGCGCGGCTTCTCCGGCTTCGGCTCGGCGCTGATCTTCATGCCGCTGGCGAGCAGCATCGCGGCGCCGCGTCTGGTTGCCGCGCTGCTCCTCGTGATCGATTTCGTCGCGGCCGCGCCGCTGCTGCCTGACGCCTGGCGCAAGGCCGACCGCAAGGCCACCGCCGTGATCGTGCTGGGCGCGCTGGTCGGCGTGCCCGTCGGCACCTATTTCCTCAGCGTGCTCGAACCCGTCACGACGCGATGGATCATCTCCTGCTTCGTCGCCGCGCTGTTGCTTCTGCTGCTGTCGGGCTGGCGCTATCGCGGCAAGGACCATGCCTGGCTCTCGGTCGGCATCGGCAGCCTCTCCGGCTTCTGTAGCGGCCTCGCCCAGACCGGCGGCCCGCCGATCGTCGGCTACTGGCTCGGCCGTCCGATTGCGCCAATCGTCGCGCGCGCCAACATCTTGCTGTTTTTTGGCGCGTCGGATTTTTTCTCGATGGTCAGTTACGCGACCACTGGCCTGATCTCGCGCGAATCGCTCGTGCTCTCGCTGATCGTCGGTCCGGTCTATGCGATCGGCGTCGCCTTCGGTGCGTCGCTGTTCGGCCGTGCCAGCGAAAAGGTGTTTCGCGCGATTTGCTACGGGCTGATCGCGATCGCGGTGGTCGCGGGACTACCGCTGCTGGATGGGATTTTGCGGTAAGCCATCCATTGTCGTCCTGGCGAAAACCAGGACCCATTACCCCGGTCAGCTTTTATACCCCCAAATCTTCGCCAAACGACTTCCTGGGGTAATGGGTCCTGGATCTGCGTTGCGCTTGTCCAGGACGACGATGACTCAATTGCTCTGCTGCCGCGGCGCGCGCCGCTTCTTCGTCGACTGCGTCGGGACATCGGCCGGCTCGTCCTTGAGCGCGCCGATCTTGCGCAAGGCTGCGTCCGCGGCGCGCTCGCCGCTTTCCCAGGCGCCGTCGACAGTGCCCCACAGCGTCTCGTGCGTGGCTTCGCCGGCGAGGAACATGTTGCCGATTGGCTCCGCGAGGATTCTTCGCGAGAGCTGACCGCCGGGCGAGGCCGCCGACATCGCACCCATCACGAACGGCGAGGCGTTCCAGCGCGTCACGCTGGCCTTCTGCACTGCGGCGGCGACTTCGCTGCCGAACAGCTTCGTGATCCATTCTCTGGCGAAGGCCGTCATCGCCTTCTCGCCTTGCTGAGTGAGATCGCGGCCGAACGAGCCGCCGACATCGATCGAACACAGCGAGGATCCGCCGATATTGGCGAACATCAGCGCCGTGCGCGTCGAGTTGCTCTGCTCGATCAGGATATCGTCGCGCGACAGGCCGAGCGGATTGCCCGGCAGTTGCAGCACGATGTGATCGTAGCTTCCGAGCGTGAGCTTCGATGCAGCATCGAGCGTGCGCTTGGGAATGTCAGGCCCAAACTTGATCGCGCCCGAAATCAGCACATTGGTCGAGACTGTGATGATGGCGGCGCGTGCGGCGATCCTGCCGGCCTGTGTCTCCACGCTGACGTCGCGATTGCTCCAGACGATCCGGCTCGCCGGCGTCGACAACGCGACCGGCGCCTGCTCACCGAGTTTGGTGATCAGGGTCCCCAGGCCCTGGCGGCAGGCGATCGCGGCGTTGCGATCCTGTGCCCGCGCCTTGTCGATCGCAGACAGCTCCTTCAGGTCCTTGCCGGCGAAGCTCGCGCCCAGCATGAACTCGGCCGCGCCGGCCCAATCACCGAGATCCTTCGGCAGCACCGAGGCGCAGGCGGTATCGAGCTTGCCGCGCGCGGCCTCGTCGATGGCGCGGTTGGCGCGCACCAGCGCCGCCAGGAACTCCTCGGTCTCGCCGGCCCGCGCATTGCGGCGGCCGATGCGCATCTTCTGGCCTGATGGGGCCGGCAACACGTCGAGCCCGGCGCTGCGCGCCAGCCGGATCATCGGATTGGTGTCGGGATTGTGCATCCAGCGCGCGCCGCGATCGAACGGCGTGTCGAAGGTGGTCGTATCCGTGATGCAGCGGCCGCCGATCTGCGACGCCGCTTCCACCACCACGACCTTGCGATTGGCCGCCATGATGCGCCGCGCCGCGGCAATTCCGGCCGCGCCCGCACCGATCACGACAATGTCAGCCTCGCGCGGCAGGGTCGCGGCGGTTGCGCGCAGGACCGGCATCGCAGCAAGGCCCGCCGACGCCGATAGGAAGCTGCGGCGCGTGATTGTCATGTCATGGTTTCCGGAGACTTGCAGCAAACGGGAACAGCTAGCGAACCTTGCCGTATCTGATGTTGCGCGGCAACCATCATGGTGAATCAATCGTGCTTGATGTCACGGAGCGATGAACCGAATTGCAACACGTTCCGACCATGGTAGAGAAGAGAAAAAGACGGCCGGAAAAGGCCGTGGGGGAGTTTTGAAATGGGGACGGTCCTGGATTCAGTCGGCAAGCTGATTGCCGCGTACCTCTCGAAGGAGGTGCCGGGCTATGAGCCGTTCACGCCGAGCGACCCCGAGCATCTGCGCGGCATCATGGAGCCCGGCGACGTGCTGCTGGTCGAGGGCAACAACCGCATCTCCGGCATCATCAAATATCTGACGCAGTCGACCTGGTCCCACGGCGCACTCTATGTCGGCCCGATCGAGGGCGCGGAAGAGCCCGACGGCGAGCCGCACGTGCTGATCGAGGCCAATATCGGCGAAGGCGTCACCTCCGCGCCGCTGTCGAAATATTTCCCCTATCACACCCGCGTCTGCCGCCCGGTCGGGCTGTCCTATGAGGACCGCACCACGGTCTGCCGCTATGCGATCAACCGCATCGGCTTCGGCTACGACACCAAGAACATCGTCGACCTGATGCGCTTTCTGTTTCCGCTGCCGATCCCGCAGCGCTGGCGGCGCCGCATGATCTCGATCGGCTCGGGCGATCCCACCAAGATCATCTGCTCGGCCCTGATCGCGCAGGCGTTCGACGCCGTGCGCTATCCGATCCTGCCGAAGATCACCAAGGCCGGCAGCCGTGCTGCCCGCCGCGAGATCCTGCATATCCGCGATTCCTCGCTCTACATGCCCCGCGACTTCGACATCTCGCCCTATTTCGAAGTCGTCAAACCCACCATCGTGCACGGCTTCGACTACACCGCCTTGCACTGGGCCGACAAGCAGAAGCCGCTCGAGGAGGTAGCCGGCACATTCAGTGTGTTTCCAGAAACGTTCAGTGCGCCGCCGCTCGTTCCTGAAGCGATTGACGAAGAGGCGCCGGTTCCGGCTGAAGAAGTGAGCGCGCATCCAGCGGAGATGGTCGATCGCATCACCGTCTCGGAGCGCTTCCGGCGGCTGAAGAAGCTGGCCATGGACCGCCCAAGGCGGCGCGGTCGGGCGCGCGAAAGGGCGGCGTAGCCTCGACTGCCCTGCGTCGTCCTGGCGAAAGCCAGGACCCATTATCCCAGAGAGACGTTTGGCGAAGATTCGTCGTTCGGTAGGGCTACCTGGCAAGCTCGATGGATTCCGCGGTATGGGTCCTGGCTCCCGTGCGCAATTGCGCACTAGGCCAGGACGACGCCAGAGGAAATATCGCGCATCCCTCTCCGCAATTGTGCGAGCGTCGCAAGGGAGCGACGAGCAGAACCTACCGCTCCGCCCGCCCGATCACCGCCATCAGCTCCGCGATCTTCTCGCGCTGGTCGGCCTTGTCGCCGCTCGCGATCGCATGCTCGACGCAATGGGCGACGTGATCTTTCAGAACCTCTTCCTCGACCCGGCGCAGCGCGGCGCGCACCGCCGAGATCTGCGTGACGATGTCGATGCAATAGCGGTCTTCCTCGACCATCTTCGAGAGGCCGCGAACCTGCCCCTCGATCCGGCCGAGACGTTTTCCGACAGATGCCTTGATGTCCTTGCGCATGCGGACTATATACCCCCCTGGGGTATCATTTGCAAGGCCGGAGCGTGGCAATGAACGACGCGGAACACGAGCACCATCACAAGCCGGAAACACATTCCGGATGCGGCTGTTCCAGTAAGGGTGCCCCGGTCGACAAGCCCGCGGCTGCGTCCTGCTGCGGCGCGCACGGCGATCACGCGCATGACCAGGGCGCCGCGGCAAAAGTCCGCGATCCCGTCTGCGGCATGACGGTCGATCCCGCGACGTCCAAGCACCGCTTCGACCATCATGGCGAGACCTTCCATTTCTGCTCGGCCGGCTGCCGCGCCAAATTCGCCGCCGACCCCGCAAAATATCTCGCCAAAGAGAAGACACCCCAGCCCGAGATGCCCGCAGGCACGATCTACACCTGTCCGATGCATCCGCAGATCCGCCAGGCCGGACCCGGCACCTGCCCGATCTGCGGCATGGCTCTGGAGCCGGAAGTGGCAAGTTTGGAGACCGGCCCCAATCCTGAGCTTGCCGACATGACGCGGCGGTTCTGGATCGGCGGCGCGCTGGCGCTGCCGGCCGTCGTGCTGGAGATGGGCGGCCATCTCGCGGGCCCGCACAACTGGATCGATGCGACGCTGTCGAACTGGATCCAGCTCGTCTTCGCCACGCCCGTGGTGCTGTGGGCCGGTTGGCCGTTCTTCGTCCGCGGCTGGCAGTCGCTGCTGACGCGCAACCTCAACATGTTCACGCTGATCGCGATGGGCACGGGCGTTGCCTATGTCTACAGCCTGATCGGCACCATCGCGCCGCAGATTTTCCCGGCCACCTTCCGCGGGCACGAAGGCGCGATCGCGGTCTATTTCGAGGCGGCGGCGGTCATCACCGTGCTGGTGCTGCTCGGGCAGGTGCTGGAGCTGCGCGCCCGCGACGCGACGTCGGGTGCGATCAAGGCGCTGCTGCAGCTCGCGCCGAAGACCGCGCGCCGGGTCGATGCTGACGGCGGCGAGCACGAGGTCGAGATCGACGCACTTCATGCCGGTGACCGCTTGCGCGTGCGTCCTGGCGAAAAAGTGCCGGTCGACGGCGTCATTCTGGAAGGTCGTTCCTCGCTCGACGAGTCGCTGGTCACAGGCGAATCCATGCCGGTGACCAAGGAGACGGACGCGAAGGTGATCGCCGGCACGCTCAACCAATCCGGCAGCTTCATCATGCGCGCCGACAAGGTCGGGCGTGAGACGCTGCTGTCGCAGATCGTGCAGATGGTTGCGGACGCGCAGCGCTCGCGCGCGCCGATCCAGCGTCTCGCCGACCAGGTCGCGGGCTGGTTCGTGCCGGCAGTGATTGCGGTCGCGGTCGCTGCTTTCGCGGCCTGGGCTTGGTTCGGGCCGGAGCCGCGGCTGGCCTTCGGCCTCGTCGCCGCCGTCAGCGTGCTGATCATCGCCTGCCCCTGCGCGCTTGGCCTGGCGACTCCGATGTCGATCATGGTCGGCGTCGGCCGCGGCGCGCAGGCAGGCGTGCTGATCAAGAACGCCGAGGCGCTGGAGCGAATGGAGAAGATCGACACGCTGGTGGTCGACAAGACCGGCACCCTGACCGAGGGCAAGCCGAAGGTGGTCGCGATCGTGCCGGCCACCGGCTTTGCGGAAGATGATATCCTCCGCATGGCCGCCAGCGTCGAGCGCGCCAGCGAGCATCCTCTGGCCGATGCGATCATGCGCGCCGCAAAGGAGAAGCAGCTCGCGCTGGGCCAGGTCGAGCAATTCGATTCGCCGACGGGCAAGGGCGCGACCGGCAAGGTCGACGGCAAAACCATCGTGCTCGGCAATGCCAGATATCTGATGTCGATCGGCATCGACACCAAAACGCTCGATGGCGAGGCCGAACGGCTGCGCGGCGATGGCGCGACCGTGATCAACATGGCGGTCGACGGCCGGCTTGCCGGCCTGTTCGCGATCGCCGATCCGGTCAAGGCTTCCACGCCCGAGGCCCTGAAGGCACTGGCAGCCGAAGGCATCAAGGTCATCATGCTGACCGGTGACAACCGCACCACGGCCGAGGCCGTCGCACGCCGGCTCGGCATCGCCGATGTCGAGGCCGAGGTGCTGCCGGATCAGAAGAGCGCGGTGGTGACAAAGTTGCAGAAGGCCGGCCGCAGCGTCGCGATGGCCGGCGACGGCGTCAACGACGCGCCGGCGCTGGCCGCAGCCGAAGTCGGCATCGCCATGGGCACCGGCACGGACGTGGCGATGGAGAGCGCCGGCGTCACGCTGCTGAAGGGCGATCTCACCGGCATCGTGCGGGCGCGAAAACTGTCGCAGGCGACGATGAGCAACATCCGGCAAAACCTGTTCTTCGCCTTCATCTACAACGCCGCCGGCATTCCGATCGCGGCCGGAATTCTCTATCCGACCTTCGGCGTGCTGCTCTCACCGATCATCGCCGCGGCCGCGATGGCGCTGTCCTCGGTCAGCGTCGTTGGAAATGCGCTGCGGCTGCGGGCAACGCGGCTGTGAGCGAGCGCCCTCTCTCTCGCACCGTTCACGAAACGAGGTAAGATGCGCGTAGCCCGGATGGAGCGGAGCGAAATCCGGGATCTGTCCACGTATCGAAGCCGCCACGGATTGCGCTTCGCTCCATCCGGGCTACCACATCATCGCCGAACGCGGCGTGCGTTATGGCCGCGTGGTGATGATCCCGACGGGGGAAGCGAAGCCGACGAAGGCACACAAGCAGGCGCACCGGCATGAGTAGATTTGCCGCGCAGGCGGTGCGTTCCCCTCTCCCCTTGTGGGAGAGGGTGGCTCGCCGCTCAGCAGCGAGACGGGCGAGGGGTCTCTCTCCGCGCCGAAACCACGTAGAGCTCGCGGGGCGGCCCCCCACAGCCGGTGTGGTATAA
>NZ_JBVVPQ010000038.1:0-71006 GCF_055811695.1 Bradyrhizobium sp. MI1.3
ATGTTATCCAGGATCTTGGCGTTGTTCGGCTCCTGCTCGAACTTCACCAGCTGATTGTCCACGGTGTCCAGGCTCTCGCTGGTTTCCGTCAAAAACTCCCGCAACAGATCATCCATGAGCTACGCCTTACTGACCTGGATCTGGACCTCGACACCCGAGCCGCGCTGGCATGAACGGAAGTCCCCACCTTGGATCGTTAGACATCCCCTTTCACGGTCCCGTTAATTTCATCCTCCGTGCTAATACGGATATTGAAGACAAGTTTGCCGTTCGACTGCAGGCGACAGCGTTTTTCGGCAAAACCGGCCCCACGCCGCAACCGCGAGACGCGTTAGGTGAACGTGCCGATAACAGCGGGACCAGGCGCGCGGGAAAGCCCTGCTCGTGAAGGACGATATGCGCGGTCTTCGCGGAATTGTATCGAGCCGCCTGCAAGCCGCGGCAGTCTCGCCACGTTCGCTTGGTGCTTTGCCGGGATACGCAAGACCCGCATTTGCGGTAAACGAACCGTTACCCGTGTCCACTGCGGCCGGTGCCGCGCTAACCCAGGCGCGCGGCCGAGGCAAGGTCGCCGTGGGGACGGTGCTCCGCCAGGCAATCGTTGATGGCGGCGAGCAGCGCGTGCGGCGTGAACGGCTTGCGCAGACAGCGCGCCGCACCGAGCTCCAGCGCCATCCGGAGGAAATCGGGGGCAGGCGAATTCAGATTTGCGAACGCGTAGCCGGACATCGCGATCAGCGGAACGGCTGGCGCCCGCTCGTGGAAGATCCTGACCGATTCGAACCCGCGCTTGTGCGGCATGAAAATATCGATGATCATCAGATCGAACTGCTCGTGTTCGAGCGCGCGAAGTCCGGCTTCCCCCCTTCGGCGATCGTCACCCGAAAATCGTTGCGCTGGAGATAGACCTCGATGGCCATGCAGACCATCGGGTCGTCGTCGACGACGAGAATATGGCGCAGACTTTCTGTCCCCGTTTGAGCTTCCCGATTCGGCGATTCAATAATTGAACCGTGGCGCACGCCTTTCTCCTTTGCTCGAGAAATGAACTGTTGAGAATGTCGTTGCCGGCGCGAGGAAGACGATGGACGCGGAATCTGCGGCCACGCGGCGCCAAGGTTCAAAACAATGTTTGAGAATTGCAGGCACTCGTCCGACCAACGAGGGTGCACGGGTCGACCGGCGTCCGATGGCAGCGCGGATGCAATGCTTCCGGCTCATGAAGGCCCCTTGCCGCTTTTACCTGCGCAACCCCTCGCAGATCGGTCCGCCGGCTCATCAGCGAATCAGCGTGCCATTCTCATTTCGGCCGCAAATGCACCAGCCTGTCTGCCCCCAACGGGTATACGCAGAGCGACACAACCATTATAATAAGGTTTTGCTGCCGCACAACCGGATGACGAACAGGAACATGGCGGCGATCACTTCGAAACGCGCCGGATCAACCATGACCGCGACCACCCTCCGAATGGATGCTCCAGTCGACGATCTGGATCTGCTGGGTTCCCAAATCGGTATCGTGGAAATGGTCAGGGAATCTGTCTTGGCGAGGGCGACGTGCAGCGGCGATCACCGGTCGGACAACTTGTCCCAATTGCCTATATATCCCGACGGGAAGATGATGGAACTTGCGCGGACGGCAAGCAGTTTCGCGTGCTGCGGCCCGCGGGTCCGAGAGACGGGAGGCTACTTTGGAAACGATGGTGCGTTCCTCCAACGGTTTCCTGTCCGCGCTGTCGGCAGACGATTATGAATTGATCCGCCCGCACCTGCGTACGGGCGATCTGCCGCATGACGCGGTGCTGGTCGAGACCGGCGAAACGCTCAAGCGCGCCTACTTTCCTCATCGCGGCGTCATCTCGTTGGTGGTCGAGCTCGCCAGGGGCGAGCACGTGCAAGTCGCCATGATCGGCCGCGACAGCCTGCTCGGAACGCTCTCGACCATGGGCGATTCCTGCGCGCTGAACACGGCCATCGTGCTGGTTCCCGGCTCCGCCTCGATGATGGACCTCGACCGGCTGCGCATCGCGGCCGACCAGAGCGGCACCCTGCGGACGCTGCTCACGCGTCACGGGCTCGCGGTCTACGCGCAGGTGCAGCAGACCGCGGGCTGCAACGCCGCCCATCCGGTGGAGGCACGGCTGTCGCGCTGCCTGCTGCACACCCATGACCTCTCCGGCGATTTCCGGCTGCTGCTGACCCAGGAGGCGATGGCGCAGATGATCGGTGCTCGGCGCAACAGCGTGTCGCTGGTCGCCAATACCTTGCAGCAGGCGAATTTCATTCACTACAGCCGCGGACACATCCAGATCCTCAACCTGGACGGCCTGCGCCAGACGGCGTGCGAATGCTACGCCACCGTGAAGGCGCAGTATGACCGGCTGCTCGGCCCACGCTGACGGTGCCGCGGCGTGGTAAACCGGCCGCTAATTCCGGCCCGCAAACACGGATTGTCCTGCTACCGGAACTGAAATCCGGATGCCGTAGACATGGACGTGACGCGCGCGCCTGTACGGGCCAGCGGCAAACCAACCGTGATCAAGGCAGGCCAAACCATGTTCGAAGTCACCGTCGCGCCTGCGCAGACAGCGCTTGATGCCGAGCCTGCGCGCGAGCCGGGCGCGTACCAGGCGCTGGTGCGCGAGATCGGCGAGGACGGTGCTTGCGAAGTGCGCGACGTGTTCTGGAGCGAGACCTGTGCGCGCCTGCAATTGTTCCGCACGCTCTCGCTCGCGCAGCACCACGGCAGGATCGCGCGCGAAGCGCATTCGCTGAAGAGCGCGGCCGGAACGTTCGGCTATGTCAGGCTCGCGGTGCTGGCGCTGCGGCTGGAGAAGACCGCGGAGAGGCTCGGCGACGCCGGATTTCGCGACCTCCTGGACCTGATGGACGCGGCCTATGCCGCCGGGCGCGCGCAGGAGCCGGAGGGCTGACGCGCGCGCTCGAAAACGCCGTAACCACTCACACGTGCATGCCCGCCGTACTTCTACGGCTTGGGATTTTCACAGATGGCTAATCATAGGCAGCGATAGTCGCCGGAAACCAGGAGGGTTTCCATGTTCACCTACGAGACCGCGGACCAGAAAGAAGTTCGTCGCTTCCGCATCGCACAGTTCAACGGCCGGATGGCGACGGTGGCCGCTGGCGAGGCGACGGTGACGGGCTTCGTGCGTTCGGTGCTGGAGCAGGAATCGAGCATGCCGCCCCGCTGGACCATCACGATCATTCCCAACGTGCCGAAGGAAGAGCTCAAGCCGCTGCGGCCCTCGTCGCGCGCGCGTCCCTTCGCCGAAGATTATTTCTGAGCACGATCGGAGCCGCGGGTCTTTCTCGAGAGATGTCTCACGCTTGGCCCTCGCCGCTGGCGGGCGGCCCGAGGCAAGAGCCTTCAGTCGATCGAATGCAGCAGCGCCGCACGGACGAGGTCCGCCGTGTTGCGCGCACCGAGCTTCCGCATCGCCTCGGCGCGATGGCTCTCGAAGGTGCGCGGGCTGATCTGCATCCGAAGCGCACCCTGCTTGTTCGAATATCCCTCGCTGATCAGCCTCAGCACCTCGCCCTCGCGCTTGGTCAGCCGCTTCTGGCCTGACAGGCCGAGGATCTCGCCGCTCGACACCCGCTGCGGCTGTGGCGCGCGCGTGAGCTTCGGTTCGGCCTCCGCGGTCGGCAGACCAGCCGTGGGAGAACCGGCAAGCTGTTTGACGAGGCCACAAACCCGCTCGGTCTGCACCAGCGCATTCTCCACGACCCGCTGCAAATAGGCACGGTCGCCCGTCACCGGCGCGAGCTGATCGCTGTGATGCTTGATCTCGCCCATGTAGAGCAGGAGCGCCGTGAGGGGACCGTTGAGCTCGCGGGCGATGGCGGCGGCCATTTCGTCGGCCGCCTTGGCGCGGGCGGCGTTCAGGCGGACGACATCGAGCTCTTCAGTTGGAGCAGCGTTGCTGTCGTACCATTCCGACGGCCGCGAATCAGTGGCCGTATCATTCTGTGACCCCATGTCACTCGTTTAGCGGAACCCAACGCGATCTGTGGTTAACTTTTTGCTCCGTAAGACTACGGTGAATTTGGCAGTTTTGTGCCGAAACCCCGACACAGGCACACTTTATGCTTGAGTAGCAACGTCCCTCAACATTCTTAGGTTGCTGAACCTGCCCAAATGGTAGGCGGGTCAACGGAAGCCTTCTTAACGATCCGACCCGCGCCGATTACCTGAGGCCCCGGATTTTACGGATATATTAACGGCGGCTTGCTTCTCTATGTCACAATTGAGAGCGCGCAAATGCCTCCATGCATGGGGCCGATAGGCCTGCTGGAATCGTTGCGGAAGATTGCGTGCAATGAACGAGATCGACCAGCTATCGAACTTCTTGCAGAAGCTGACGCCGCTGTCGCGCAGCTGCCTGCTCAGCGAGCTTGAACGGCTGGAGCTGTGCGGCATCGACATGCCGGGCTCGTCCGACCTCCAATCCCGGTTACGGGCCGAATTTCGCAAGGACGGATCGAGCCAGGCGCGCGCCACCAGTCCTTCGCGCCATTTCTTTGCGCCGCTCGAGCTGCTCCTGATCGACGGCGCGCCCGAGCATGCCAATATGGGGCGGATCTCACGCAACACCCTCACCCCGATCTGGGAATGGATCTGCCGCGACCTGCTGCCGACCATGGCGCGCGACTACATCAAGGCGATCAACGACCAGGTCGCCGCCAACAACCAGAAGGAAGTGCTGAAGATCGCATCGACCTTCCAGACCAAGGTCGTCAAGGTTCTCGAGAGCACCCTGGCCTCAGCGGAGAGCACCGAGTTCGCGCGCGGCAAGCTCGCGCAATATACGGCGTCGCGCACCGCCTTCGACGACGTGAAGAAGATGCAGCACGTGCTGCGCGCCGGCGCTGCGCTGCCGAAATTCAACGAAAAGCTGCCCGAGAAGATCGCGAAATTCGACGACGGCCTGGTCGATCAGATCACCGCACGATTGGACGCCTTCAAGAAGGCCCATCCCGAGGCGCTGCCGTTCGCACTGACGCTGGTGGCGAGGCGGCTGAAGACGTTCTGGCAACTGGTGCGCCTTGCCACCAAGGCCGCCGCGAGCAAGAGCGCCGCCGATGTCGCCGCCACGCGCTATGCCTGCGTCGTTCACATGGTGCTCGACCAGCTCGACGACAGGCGCCTCGCCTTGCGCATCGCGCTCCGGCACAACCGGGTGCTGATCGCACGCGACCTGCTCGCCGAGATCTACGACACCGAATATGCGCTCAAGGTGCGGGTCGACGGCATCGAGCATTGCGAATGGGGCATTCGGCTCCAGCAATTGATGGACGCGATCGCGGCGCTGGTGGCCGCCGAGGTGAGCCGCTTCCCCTCCAATGTCGGCCACATTCTCGGCTCGCGCCGGCTGCGCAGCCACGATACGCTCGGTAGAAAGCTGTCTTATCTGGCCTGGAAGGGACGCGATGCGATCGAGGACGGCGCGGCCGCGTTGCGCAAGCTGATCGGCCAAACCTGATCCCTCGCTAATGCGCGCGCGGCAGGCACAGGAAGCGATCGAGAAATCGCCCTGACAGCACGAACCTGAACCACCAATACATTATTCGCCGCGACGTCATTGCTGCGATCCTCGACAGCCCACCACCGGCTGCCCAGAGCAATAGCGCACGTGCAGCAATCCGCTTGTGATGTGCTTCACACGGGCGCCAGCGCGCACCGACGCATTGTCGCAGAACCGTCACGAGCGAACCGGGAAAAATGCGCGCATCGCGCGCAATTGAGGCACGCCATTATTCAATTGGGCGAGGCGCGCGCGGCTTGGTCCAATTGCAGGACAGTGCGCGTGCATGCAGCCTTACTGCGCGTCGCGGAATCTCCAGTGATTGCCGCAACCCTGCGCCCGATGCGCGGGCAGACGTAAAAACTTCTCGAACAAGACGCAGACAATTTTAGACGTGATGGGTGCTTTAACGTTACCCAGATAATTCGACAATCGACTGAAGCCTTCCATATTTGAAACTGCTCACGTCGCTAACACACCGGCACGGAACGGGAGTGCTTGCGATGAACGACGAAATTGTAGAACTCGCCGAACGAAGGCCGAAGACCTTCGGACGGCGAAAGATGAAGCCGCGCGCCTGCGTGGCCGACGGCAAGCGCCATCTGCGCGCGTTTCTCGCGGAAGTTCTGGAGGATCTCGGCTTCGTCACCACCGAATGCGCCAGCGCCGAGGAGCTGCAGAGCGTGCTGACGAGCGGATTGCCCGACCTGATCCTGCTCGGCATCGCTGCCGACGGCATCGAGCCCGGAAAATTTCTGGAGACGCTGGTGCGCGAGGCCTTTGACGGAAAGGTTCTGACGGTGGGCGCCCGCGAGTCGATCATCGTCAGGGCGGTGCAGCAGGTCGGCGAGGAATACGGCCTCAAGATGCTGCCGCCGCTGACCACGCCCTTTGCCGCGGAGACGCTGCGCGACCGCGTCGCGATGCTGTTGCCGGAGGAGCCGGCGCCGAGCCCGGCCGTGCATGTCGGCGAGGCCCTGCACGCCGGCTGGCTCGAGCTCTGGTACCAGCCCAAGATCGACGCGCGCACGCTGATCCGCAATAGCGCAGAGGCGTTGGTGCGGATGCGGCATCCGACCTGGGGCGTGGTGCCGCCGGCCTATTTCATCCCCGAAGAGCACGACCCGAATCTGCGCGACCTCTCCGAATTCGTGATCGAGCGCGCCATGCAGGACTGGCACTATCTGCTGGAGCAGCAGAGCCCGGTCGATCTCGCGATCAATCTGCCGGCGTCCTATCTGAAGGAGCCGCAAGCCGTGGGCGATCTCTGCCGCCGCATGCCGACGCATCCGGCGTTCGGCGGGCTCACGATCGAGATCGACAGCGAGGAGGCGATCCGCGACCTCGATCTCCTGGTCGAGGTCGCCCGCGAACTGCGTCTGCACAATATCGGCCTGTCGATCGACAATCTCGGCGCCAACTGGCCGTCGCTGATGGATCTCGGAAAAATTCCGTTCATCAAGCTGAAGGCCGACCGGCACTTCGTCACCGGCAGCGGCACTGATCGCCTCAAGCGCACGGTGTGCCGCCACATCGTCGAGCTTTCACATGGCTACGGCGTGCACGCCGTCGCCGAGGGCGTCGAGAGCCGCGCCGACCTCGTCGCCGCCAACGAGCTCGGCTTCGACCTCGTGCAGGGTTTTCTGTTCGGCAAGCCGATGCCGCTGAAGAAGTTTGCGCGGAGCACGCTGACCCGGACGGTGATGGGGTGATATCGTTCGCGGGCGACGGATTAGGCTATCGCCGCGCAACCATCCGTCGTCGAGCGCATGGAGCTCGCCTCACCATTCGGGCTGCGTGCCTCGGCCTGCTCGACGTGAAGCGCGAATCCGGTCGCGCCGGAATGCTCGAGCCCCGCGCGGAGCTGCATGCTCGGAATCAGGTAATCGCCGCCATTCTGGCGTCGGTAAGGAATCGGCGATGTCGTCGCAAGCGTTCGCATCCTCTCGCGCAACCGTTCGGCAGTCGCCTGGAAACCCGCTTCGTCGAGTTTGTCGGCCTTGTAGACAACGAACGGCGGAAGCACGTCATATCCCGGATAATAGAGGATGCCGTGATTGATCGGGAACAGCAGGTCGTCGATCGGCCCGTTGATCCCGCGCGCCGAATAATGCTCCTGCCAGCCGCCGGCGGTCACGATCAGCATCGCGCGTTTGCCCGCTAGCCTGCCTTCGCCGTAACGGTCGCCCCACCGCTTGTCGCTGTGCTCGCCGACGCCATACGCGAAACCGTAGGCGAACACGCGGTCGACCCAGCCCTTGAGGATGGCCGGCATGCTGAACCACCACAGCGGGAATTGCAGGATCAGAACGTCCGCCCACAGCAGCTTCTCGATCTCGGCCTTGACGTCCGCGGTGAGCGTGCCCGACTCGAACGCCTGCTTGGAGGCGGCGGCCGGCGCCAGCCGCGCGTCCGGCGGCAGCAGCGGAAAGTCGGCGCGGCCGATTTCGGATGTCCAGCCCTGGGCGTAAAGGTCTGACATCCGCACCTCGTGTCCCTGGGCCTCGAGTTCTCTGACGGCGATATCGCGGAGCGAGCCATTGAGGGAGCGCGGTTCGGGATGAGCGAAGACGATCAACACTTTCATGATCAGCACCTTGGTTGACGATTGCGAGCAGCAGGTAGCGCCTCCGACTGCAATCCGGTAGTTGTCGCCAATGGATAGGATCCTGCCGAAATATGGATAGATCGGACATTACGCTCGAACGCATGCGCAGCTTCGTGCGGGTCGCCGAGCGCGGAAGCCTGTCCGCGGTCGCGCGCGAGCTTGGCCTCGGCCAGTCGACAGTGACGCGGCATCTTCGGGAACTGGAGCAGGCCGTCGGCGTGCCGCTGCTCACGCGGACCACACGCAGCGTGACGATGACGGAGGAAGGACGCCGCTACTACGCCGACTGCGTGCAGATCCTGCGCCTGGTCGAACTCGCCGGCGACGAGGCGCGCAGCACACGCGGTGCGCCTGCCGGAACCGTGCGCGTCTCCTGCACCGCGGCCTTCGGCGTGCTCCACGTCAGTCGTTTGGTTTTCGCGTTCCAGGACCGCTATCCCGACGTGGCGGTTGATCTCAGCCTGACCGACGAGCGGATCGACCTTGTGCGGGAAGGTGTCGATATCGCCCTGCGTCTGGGGCCGCTCACCGACAGCTCGATGAAGCTCAGGCTGCTGGGTCAGTCGCGTCGGGTGCTTGTGGCCGCACCGGACTATCTGGCTTCGCGCGGCAGGCCCACGCGCCCGCAGGATCTCGCCAGCCACGAGGGTATCAGGATGTCGAACATCGCCGGCAGCGACGTGCTCGTGCTGCACGGGCGCCGCGGCGGCCGCCATGCGGTCCCGTTCGCAGGGCGGCTGCGGGTGGATCACGGGCTGGCCGCACGGGAGGCGCTCGCGGCCGGTCGTGGCATTGCGCCGGCCCATCTTTGGCTCGTCGACGACCTTCTTGCATCCGGCCAACTCGAGCGCGTGCTTCAAGACTACGCGCCGCCTTCCGTTCCGTTCAACATGCTGATCGTCCCGGAGCGGTCCGGCATCGCGCGGGTACGGCTGCTGATCGATTTTCTCGCCGAGGGAATCGCGCGGCTGCCGGGGATTGAAAAGGCGCAACCGGGCAAGAGGTGAGGCCGCGTCAATCCGGCCTCAGGCAAACCGCCGCGCGAAGAAGACGCAGGCGACCACCAGCGCGGTCGCCACGATCATGCTCCAGGCGACCGGTTCGTGCAGAAGCCAGCCTGCAAGCGCGAGACCGAAGAACGGCTGGAGCTGCTGCAACTGGCCGACACGGGCGATGCCGCCGATCGCGAGCCCGCGGTACCAGAAGATGAAGCCGACGAACATGCTGAAGACCGAGACATAGGCGAGCCCGATCCAGGCGGGCACATCGATGCCGCTCCATGTCGACGGCCAGGTTAGAATCGCGACCGGCAGCATCAGCGGCAGCGACAGCAGCAGCGCCCAGGAGATCACCTGCCAGCCGCCGAGCCGGCGCGACAGCGCGGCGCCTTCGGCATAGCCGAGCCCGCACAGCACGATCGCCGCGACCATCAGGAGATCGCCGGCGAGCGATGCGGTGCCGTCGTTGGAGAGGGCAAAGCCCGCGACGGTGGCGCTGCCCAGAATTGCGAACAGCCAGAACATCGGCTGCGGCCGCTCGCCGCCGCGCAGCACGCCGAAGATCGCGGTCGACAGCGGCAAGAGCCCGATGAAGACGATCGAATGCGCCGAGGTGATGTGCTGGAGCGCGAGCGCCGTCAGCAAGGGAAAACCGACCACGACGCCGATGGCGACGATCGCGAGCGAGACGAGATCCTTGCGCTGCGGCCGCGCCTGACGGAGCAGGCCGAGCACGGCCACACCGATCAGCGCCGCGATGACCGCGCGCACCGAGGTCAGAAACAGCGCGGAAAACCCGCCGACCGCCACCCGCGTCGCCGGCAGCGAGCCGCTGAAGATGATGACGCCAAGAAGCCCGTTGCTCCAGCCGGTGGCGGAAGAGTGCATGTCTGTCTCGTGTGTGGGGTGGTGGTCCGATCTGGAGGTGCCAGCCGGGGTGGCGTGACGATTACCATTAAGCCTTCCGGGGTCGGACAACAAAAAAGCGCGAAAACAACCCCATGCACAGTAGACGGGGACTGCAAGATCAATGGCTTACGCGGGGGCGGAATCGTCTGACTGGGCGACACTTAATTCGCCTTGATGCCCGCTTCACTGATTAGCTTGCCCCATTTCGCACTTTCGCTTTGGATGAAACGGCTGAACTGCTCGGGCGAGGTCGGTGCAGGCTCTGCGCCAAGCGTCCGGATCTTCTCGACCACCGACGGATCCTTCAGGGCTTTTCCGAAAGCTTCGTTCAACCGGCCGACGATATCGGCTGGCGTGCCGGCCGGAGCAACCAGCCCGAACCAGCCGACGGATTCGAAACCCGCAATACCGCTCTCGGCGAGTGTCGGCACATCGGGCAAGGACGACAGACGCTGCGCAGACGACACACCGATGGCGTTGAGCTTGCCTTCGAGGATCAGTTGCCTCGATGCGGGGATATCCAGTACCGCGAAGGGGACATGGCCTGCGAGAACGTCGACCGTCGCCGGTGCGGTCCCGCGATAGGGGACCAGCTCCATGGCGATCCCGGTCTTCTGCGTGAACAGTGCTGCGGTCAAGTGCATGGCCGTCGAATTGCCGCCATGCCCGATCGACAACGCGCCCGGCTTGGCCTTGGCAAGCGCGATCGCCTCCGCCGTCGTGTGCGCCGGCACGTCCGCCGAGGCGACGAGCACGAAGGGAATTTTCGCGAGCAGGGTGATCGGCGCAAGATCCTTCGGATCGAACGGCATCGACGAATTGAGGTGCGGATTGACCGTCAGGCTGCCTGCCGGCGCGACGCCGAGCGTATAGCCATCAGGCTTGGCCTGTGCCACGGCAGCCATGCCGATGTTGCCTCCAGCACCCGCGCGGTTCTCGATCACGAGACCCTGCTTGAGCTCGGCGGTGACCAGCGGTTCGAGCGCGCGGATGACGGTATCGGCGCTGCCGCCGGGCGGAAAGGTCACGATGATCTTGATCAATTGCTCGGGATAGGCCGCTCGGCCCGCCTCCAGCGGCAGCACGGCGAAACTCGCGGCCGTCAGCACGGCCAAAATGCGGCGGCTTGCAACGTGAAACACGTTTCCCTCCCCGGTACGTTCTTGTTTGTGAACCACGCCTTGGTGAACCACCTCCCGGCGGACTTCGCCGCGAGACCGTCGGCTTCAAATCGCCTTACGCCGAAGCGCCGATGATGCGCGTCAGC
Organism: Bradyrhizobium sp. MI1.3; assembly: GCF_055811695.1. Lineage (NCBI taxonomy): Bacteria > Pseudomonadati > Pseudomonadota > Alphaproteobacteria > Hyphomicrobiales > Nitrobacteraceae > Bradyrhizobium > Bradyrhizobium sp. MI1.3. The sequence goes on from NZ_JBVVPQ010000038.1 coordinate 11,329, forward strand.
AAGCCTTGTGGGTCCGCGGGCGCGGCCTGCCCGCGCCAGGCGATGTGCTGATCGGGCCGAGCCAGCACCAGCTTCTCGGCATACGCGCCGTTCGCTTCGTCCGGCGCGATGTCGAGCAGCGCGAGCGGAATGCCGCGCTGCTCTGCGGCAGACTTCAATAGCGCCACATCGATCGCCGGATCGAACCGCAGCAAAGTGTAGCCGGCGCCGAAGGCATCGTAGAGCGATCGTCCGTCCCGCAGAAACAGGTGCGGCGCGCGAGCGCCGGGCACGGTGGAGGGCGTGAAGCTGCCCATCGCGTAGGCCGGCGGCGTCTCGCCGTCATAGGCAATGATCGGCGAGGCATCGTAATAGTAGCCGAAGTTCAATCCGGCACAGCAATATTGCTGCACGTTGAGATCGTAGGCCGCCTTGGCCAGCGCTGCACGCGCGGCGTGGCCGCGCGGCGTGTCGTCCTCGATCTCCGCGGAGACGCCGCCACGCTGCGCCATCATCTTCATCGCATGGTCCATGGCAAAGCGCGACACCTGTTCGGTGATGGGCTGACGCTCCGCCTCGTAGGCATCGAGGATCGAAGCCGGCGCCCACCCGTTCAGATGCGCCGCCACCTGCCAGCACAGGTCGACGGCGTCCGCAATGCCCGCATTCATGCCGTAGCCCGCATACGGCATCCACAGATGCGCGGCGTCGCCGCAGATGAAGACCCTGCGGTCGCGGAAGCGATCGGCGACAAGTCGACGCCCGACCCAGTCCTCCTTGCTGAGGACGCGGTATTCGAAGCGCTCGTCGACGCCGAGAATGGCGCGGATCGCCCAGTCCCGATCGACCGAATCAAATTCGGGCTCGTCTGGCTTCAGGTGATTGTGGATCAGCCAGCGGTCACGACCGTCGATCGCGACCGTCGTGCCTGAACGTCGCGGGTTGAGCGAGAGCACCATCCAGGCCGGCTTGTGCGCGCCCATCAGCTCCTTGAGCTGCGGCGCTTCGATGAAGGTCGATTGCACGCGCTGGATCACCGGCGTGCCGGACAGGTTGGCACCGATCGATTTGCGAACCAGCGAACGGCTGCCATCGCAACCGATCACAAAGGAAGCCTCGATGCGGAGCGAGCTTCCGCTGTCGAGGTCGCGCGCCAATGCGACCACATGGTCGTCATTCTGCTCGATGTCCGTGATTTCCGTGCGCGCCAGAATGGTGATGCGCGACTGGGCGGCGGCATGGCTGAACAGGATCGGCTCGAGATAGACTTGGTTGATCCGGTGCGGCGGCTCCGGCGTCGGCCACCAGGTATCGGGGCCGCCGGTGGCATTGTAGCGGCGTGCGCGCGAGGGAATGTCGATGCGACACAGCTCGATGCCGGTCGCCGTGGTCCGGTAGGAGCAGTCGTTCGGGAAATCTGCGGGCAGGCCTGCGTCGCGCAGCTTTGCGGCGACGCCGAGCCGGCGGAAGATCTCCATCGAACGCGCCGAGACGTGATTGCATTTGACGCTGGGCGGATCGCCGGCATGGCGGATCTCCGCGACCACGACGTCGATCCCACGGGAAGCCAGATCCATCGCCGCGGTCAATCCGATGGGCCCGGCGCCCACCACCAGCACCTGTGTCCTCATGTTCGTTTCCAATCCCTTGGCGATCGCGGCTTCACCGTCCACGGGATGCATTTTATTGCATGCTCGCTTATGTGATAAGCCGGAAAGAACTCATCAATTCATGAGCTTTGCCTATGAACGTCACCTTGCGGCAATTGCAGGCCTTCACCGGCGTGTACCGCACGCGCAGCATCACGCGGGCCGCGCGCGAGCTGGGGATCACGCAATCGGCGGCGAGCCTGTTGATCCAGCAGCTCGAAGCGCAGCTCGGCGTCAAACTGTTCGATCGCTCCACGCGTTCGGTGCAGCCGACGCTGGCCGCTGACGAGGCAGTTCATGTCGCCGAACGGATGCTGGGCGATGCGCTGGGCCTGTCGCGGCGCATGCGCGACCTGGCGCAAGCGCGCGCCGGCCGGGTCGCGTTTCTCGCCTCAGCCGGTACCGCATCGGCGCTGCTGCCCTCGGTGCTCGCAAAATTCCGGGCAGGCTATCCCGACATCGAAATCGACATGCGCGACGTCGCCGCCGACGATCTCGTTCCGCGTCTGATCGCGACGGATGCGGAGTTCGCGATCGGCAGTGTCGAGGGAGAATTCGCGGAGCTCACGATCGAGACGCTGACCCGCGGCCGCCTGAGCGCGATCGGCCGCCGCACCGCCGACTTCGCGGCACGGCGCTCGCTGACATGGGACGAGTTGGCTCAGATGCCGACGATCGCGATGCGGGGCGAGACGCGGATTCGCATGCAGATCGATCAGGCGCTGGGCACCCAGGGCAAGCACCTCAACCCAACCTATGAAGTGACGCTGATCAACACCGCGCTCGCCATGACGGCGCAGGGCCTCGGCCTCGCGATCCTTCCTGCGACGATGCTGCCGGCAGATCAATTTCCGACTCTGATCGCAAAGCCGCTGATACGCCCCGCCATTACCCGCCCGGTGTCGCTGCTGCAGCGCCAGGGTCGGACGTTGTCCCCGGCCGCGCAGGCGTTTGTGGCGACGGCGCGGACGGTGCTGGCGGAGCGAGGGCCCGCAAGATCGGACTGATCTGCCGCGCTTTCTGGAAGCCGTTTTATTGTGGCGGATGATATTGGCGGAGAGGGAGGGATTCGAACCCCCGATAGGCTTGCACCTATGCCGCATTTCGAGTGCGGTGCATTCGACCACTCTGCCACCTCTCCTGAAGGCGCCAAGTAAGGAGCAGGGCCCCTGTGGTTCGGGCGTTAATAGGCGAGGATGGCGGGCCAGACAAGGCTGGGAGCGCGAAAATCCGCTGCCTGTTTCGGCCCGGGCGCCCCTTCCCGGCACGAACGCGAGGGAAAGGCGGCCCCATTGCCGGTTTGACGCGTATTTGTCGGGCGCGAGGTGGAGTCCAATTCGCGACCCCAATGCGGAGACACCCTCTCCCCCCGCCCTCCCCCGCACGCGGGGGAGGGAGCGCACCACCGGTTGGGGCAGGCACTGAGATTCATCGCATGTTCGAAAAAAGGGGTGGGACCGCCAGACGCGGTAAACACTGGCGGTCCCGTGCCGCTCATTGAAATACTGGCTGGGAAGGGCGGCTTCGCCGGCCAGGTGAGGCGACGGTTCCACCGTAGCGTGTAACCCGTGCACCGCAACGCAATCCGTTTCTTAACCTAACCAGACAAGGTTACTCCTTGTCATTCTTTGTCATTCTTTGCCTTTTTTCTTCCCGTTCTCCGTGGAGTCCCGGTCTTTGCCATTATCTTTGCCGTTACCTTTGCCTTGGCCGTTGTCCTTGCGGCGATTGGTGAAGCGGGCATTGCCGAGGCCGGTGCCGATGGTGAGCACGCCCCAGCGATCGACGTCCTGCATGAACGGCACCTCGGAGAGGCCCTGAACCACGCCGTCATTGTGCATCAGGATCGCGGTATCGTGCTCGCCGATGGAAGGGATGCCCTCGAGCAGGCTCGCCGGCAGGTTGAACTTGCTGCTCTCCCAATTGCCCGGCAGGTTCTGCGCGCCTTTCTCGATCGAGCCGTCCGCGTTGATCACGCCGGGACAGGCAATGCCGATGAACGGCGCCAGCTTGTAGCCTTCCTTCTCGGCCTCGGTGATCAGCCCCTTCAGCATCTTGGTGAGCCGCTTCACCGCGCCTTCGCGCGTCGGCTCGTCGTCGGCATGGCGCCACAGCTCGGACTTCACGACCTTGGCTTTCGACAGGTCTTTTGCCTTTTTCCAGCTGGTCTCCACCAGGCCGCAGCGGATGTTGGTGCCGCCGATATCGACGGCGAGGATGCTGTCATGGGCCTCGAAGATCCAGGACGGCGCCAGATGCAGCGCGCCGATCAGGCCGGCTTCGTCGGGGTGATGGCGGATCGGCATCATGTCGATCTTGAAGTCCTCGGATTTGAGGATGATCTCCGCGCGCGCGATCGCGAGCTCGCCCAGCCGGGAATCGCGGAAACCGCCGCCGACCACGATGCGCTCGGTCTTGGCCCAGGCCTTGGACTTGAGGAAACGGCGGGTGACATAGGCGAGCTCCTGGGCAAAGTCCTCGATCGCGCTGTGCACCAGCGCGGAGGCCTCGGTGTCGTCGCCGACCAGGATGGCGTCCAGCGTCTTCTTGCTGATCTCATCCGACGGCTCCTTGCCGAAAGGGTCCTCGCCGGTCTTGCGCAGCGGCTTGCGCCAGCGATCGAGGATCTCGCGAAACGCGCCCTTGCTGGCGCGGTCGCCGAGAAACCCGTCCTCGTCCTTCATCTCGATGTTGAAGCTGTCGATGTCCACCGACGGCAACCGCTCCGCGCCGTGGGTGGCGATGCCCGTCGTCGTCTTGACCAGCTCGTCCGTTGCCATGGTAAGCCCCTTGCCCGTCTGACTGAATTCGCGGGGACAACGGCGGGGGAACCTGTTGGTTGCCGCGCGGGCCGAAATTCGCCTGCGGGGCCGGATCGGGCCCAAATGCTTCAAATCCGGGCCGTTTTCGCCGGCTTTTCCTTGACTCCGTGCTGTCAGCGGCTATAAATCCCGCAACCGGCGCGGGGCGTTTCTCGCGCCGCTTGTTTTTGCGTGGGTTTTCAAAGGGATAACTCCCGCCCGCACGAAACTCGCATAAACCCATAACGACTGACAAAAAGCCGGCCCCGACGATATGTCGCGAGGCCGGGAATGAACACGAAGGAAAACAACGATGTTCGCAGTCATCAAAACCGGCGGCCGGCAGTACCGCGTCGTTCCGGATGATGTCCTGGAAGTAGGCAAGATCGAAGGCGAAGTCGGCTCGATCGTGCAGCTCAATGAAGTTCTCCTGGTCGGCGGCGACACGCCGATCCTGGGTCTGCCCACGGTCGCAGGCGCCTCCGTTGCGGTCGAGGTGCTCGACCACAAGCGCGGTCCCAAGGTCATCGCTTTCAAGAAGCGCCGCCGCAAGAACTCGCGCCGCAAGCGCGGCTATCGCGACGAGATCACGGTGCTGCGCATCTCGGAGATCCTGACGGACGGCGCCAAGCCCACCAAGGGGCCGCGTCCGAAGCGGGAAAAGGTCGTCAAGGAAACGACCACCGAAGAGGCCGCCGCATAATTTGATCACGCGCCATCACGAATTGATGCGTGAGAAATTGTGAAATGATTCCGTCAAGGAATTGATCTAGACATACGTAGAATTTCGGAGACGAGCCATGGCTCACAAAAAAGCAGGCGGTTCATCGCGCAACGGTCGCGATTCCAAGGGCAAGCGCCTCGGTATCAAGGCGTTCGGCGGGGAAGTTGTGATTCCCGGCAACATCATTGCGCGTCAGCGCGGCACCACCTGGCATCCCGGCCTTAATGTCGGCATGGGCACGGACCACACCTTGTTCGCCAAGGTCGAGGGTCGCGTAACGTTCCAGGCCAAAGCCAACGGCCGCACCTTCATCTCGGTGCTCCCGCTCGCAGAGGCGGCTGAATAGACGGTGGATCAAATTTGGAGTCCGCCGGGTCCCAGACCGAACCGGCGGAGTCCTTGAGATCCTAGAGATCGAAGGCTCCAGGGGAGGCGGGAAACCGGCCTCCCCTTTCGTTTGCGTGCTCATTTCACTGAGTGACTTCGACGGAGCCGGACATGTTGCAGGATTTTTCGAGCGTGACCTTGCGGGAGGCGAGACCGAGCGTCGTCGCCACCGAACGGCTGACCTTGCGGCGGCCGACCCTCGCCGACGTCAGGACCATCGCCCTCCTCGCCAACGACCGCCGTGTCGCCGAAAACACAAGGCGCCTCCCGCATCCCTATTTGCAGGACGACGCTATCGCCTTCGTCCGCGCCACCGCCGCGCCCGGCGGCGAGACGGTGTTCCTGATCGAGCATGACAACGGCCCCGTCGGCGTGGTCGGCATCGACCGCTCGACGCCCGACAATGCCGAGCTCGGCTATTGGCTCGGCGTCGAGCATTGGGGCCGGGGCTTTGCCACCGAGGCCGCGCGCGGCGCGATCGACTTCTTCTTCGAGGAGTTCGAGGACGATCATCTCTATGCAGGCGCGCGCGTCACCAACCCGGCCTCGCGCAACGTGCTGGAGAAGTGCGGCTTCCAGTGGAGCGGCGTCCAGCTGCATCGCTTCCTGGCGCTGGGCTCGTCCACGCCCGTCGACTGCTTCCGCCTGTCACGCAGTGTGTGGGCGTCGCTGAAGAGCTGGAGCAGTGCGCGGAGGGTGAGGTAGGCGGAAGCGCCTCAATCACAATCGTCGTCCTGGCGGAAGCCAGGACCCATTACCCCAGGGTGAAGTCGTGGCGCGGACGACCAACCACGAATCTTCATCAAACTCCTCCCTGGGGTAATGGGTCCTGGATCTGCGCTCCGCTTGTCCAGGACGACGCCGATGACTGTGATTACGCCGGCGGATTCACATCCGCGTCCCCACGCCCGAGATCGCGCTCACGCAAGTAAATATAGAATCCGGCGCCGATGATGATGGCGGCGCCGACGATGGTGGCGATTTCGGGCACGTCGCCGAACACGACGAAGCCGAAGATCACCGCCCAGACGATCATCGAATATTGATAGGGCACGACGACGCTGGCCGGCGCGAGCTTAAGCGAGCGGTTGACGCAGAACAGCGCCGTGACCGAGACGCATCCCGCCAGCGCGAAGATCACGAGGCTGCCCGGTGTCGGCGGCACCCAGTGGAACGCCGACAGCACCGCACCCAGCAAGAACGTGCCGACGAATTGCGACGACGCCATCACGATATCGGGCGTCTTGCGCAGGCTGCGCGTGATCAGCATCAGCGTGGCGAAGGAAAGACTGCCGCCAAGCGCGATCAGCGCCGGCAGGCTCACCGTCTGTGCCGACGGCCGCAGCGCGATCAGCACGCCGCAGAAGCCGATCAGGATCGCCGTCCAGCGCCGCCAGCCGACCTTCTCGCCGAGAAAGACCGCCGACATCGCGGTGACGAAAATGGGCCCGGCGAGATAATAGGTGATGACGTCGGCGAGCGGCAGGTAGACCGTCGCAAGGAAGAAGGCCGCCACTTCCAGCGTCGACAGCACGACGCGAAAGAGCTGGAGGCCCGGCCGCTCCAGCTGCAGGAACTGGTGACGCTGCCGCCAGACCAGCGGCGATAGCAGCAGCAGCGCTGCGCAGGCGCGCAGGAACAGCAGCTGCCCCACCGAATAAGTCCCGACCAGGAACTTGCCCATGGCGTCGCCGAACGAGAACATGAAGATCGACAGCACCATGAGTGCGATCCCGGCGAGGCGCGCCGAGCGTTCGTCATAGGCCGAGAGATTCTTGAAGAGGGGCATTGCTGTCGTTCGTGGAAACTCGTCATTGCGAGGAGCTCTTGCGACGAAGCAATCCAGACTGTTGCCACGGAGACAGTCTGGATTTGCTTCGCTTCGCTCGCAATGACGAGCGGAGAGAGCGTCGGAACGGCGACCGGAGTCGCTTGCGGTCGTTTTAATGACGTGAGCGCCCGCGACAAGCCCACGCAAGACGAATTGAACGGATTGCCGCACTCTTCGCGTCGCGGTAGCGATAGGCGACACCGAACGAAAGAGCCAGGAAAGAGCTTAGCCATGACCGACTTCGACCCGGCCCGGCATCGCATGATCCCCGCGCAACGCTGGTTTGAGGATTTCGTGGTCGGCGAACGCTTCGTGCTGCCGAGCCGCACGCAGACGACGGCCGTGTTCACGGCGTTCCAGACCGCGAGCGGCGACACCCATCCGGTGCATTACGACGTGGAGTATTGCCGCAGCCGCGGCATGCCGCATCTGCTCGCCCACGGTTTCCAGACGCTGATCCACACCGCCCCCGGCGCCGGCCTGTTTCCGTTCATGGTCGAGGACTCCCTGGTCGGCTTCCTCGAGCAATCGAGCCGGTTCCTCAAACCGGTGTTCGCCGACGACACAATCTATCCCGCGCTCGAGGTCATCGAGCTGGCGCCGGGACGCTCGACCGGCGCGGTGACGCTCAAAAGCACCGTGTTCAACCAGCGCAAGGAGCTGGTGCTGGAGGGCACGCAGAAATTCCTGATCCGGCGCCGGCCATCCTAACCGCATGAAGACCAGTCCACTGCCGGTCTTCGCCAAACGCCTCCCTGTGGTTATGGGTCCCGGATCTGCGCTTCGCTTGTCCGGGACGACACGTAGGGGCCGCCGGCCAGTTGGTTAAGCAAGGCCACAAATCGCCGGGTTTCGGCCGATTTGCGGGTCTATCCGGGTTGCCGCGCGGGACCGGCTGGCCTACCTATGGCCCATGAAATTCCTAGACGAAGCAAAGGTCTATATCCGCTCCGGCGACGGCGGAAACGGCTGCGTGGCGTTCCGCCGCGAAAAATTCATTGAATTCGGTGGCCCCTCCGGCGGCAATGGCGGCCGCGGCGGCAATGTCATCATCGAGGTCGCAGACGGCCTGAACACGCTGATCGACTATCGCTACCAGCAGCACTTCAAGGCCCAGAAGGGCGAGAACGGCTCGGGGTCGGACCGCCACGGCGCCAATGGCAAGTCGATCGTGCTGAAGGTCCCCCTCGGCACGCAGATCTTCGACGAAGATCGCGAGACCATGATCCACGATTTCACCACGGTCGGCGAAAAGTTCGTGCTGGCCGAAGGCGGCAATGGCGGCTTCGGCAACGCCCATTTCAAGACCTCGACCAACCGCGCGCCGCGCAATGCCAATCCCGGCCAGCCCGGCGAGGAGCGCTGGATCTGGCTGCGGCTGAAGCTGATCGCGGATGCCGGCCTCGTCGGCCTGCCCAATGCCGGCAAATCGACCTTCCTCGCCAAGGTCAGCGCGGCCAAGCCGAAGATCGCCGACTATCCCTTCACCACGCTGCATCCGCAGCTTGGCGTCGTGAATGCCGACGGCCGCGAATTCGTGCTGGCTGATATCCCCGGCCTGATCGAAGGCGCGCATGAAGGCGTCGGTCTCGGCGACCGCTTCCTCGCCCATGTCGAGCGCTGCCGCGTGCTGCTGCATCTCATCGACGCGACCTGCGAGCATGCCGGCAAGGCCTACAAGACGGTGCGAACCGAGCTTGACGCCTATGCCGGGCAGCTCACCGACAAGATCGAGATCGTCGCGCTGAACAAGATCGACGCGGTCGAGCCGGACGAGTTGAAGAAGCAGAAGGACCGGCTGAAGCGCGCCGCCAAAAAGACCCCGCTGCTGCTCTCCGCCGCCACCGGCGATGGCGTGCAGGAAGCGTTGCGCGCTCTAGCGGATGTGATCGGCGAGAGCCCGGTCTCGGCGAAAGCCAAGAGCGCGGCCGAAGCGGAGCCTTGGTCGGTTTGAACAATCCGGCTTGAAGACCCTCATGGTGAGGAGCGCGGAACGCGCGTCTCGAACCATCAAGGCCCGGCTCTCGCCCGTGGCCATCCTTCGAGACGCCCGCTTGTCGCGGGCTCCTCAGGATGAGGTTCGTTGCTTGTGACGCAGCGGAATGGGACCCCCTGCTTGTCTTCGCGCCCTCGATAGCGCAGCATCGGCCAATCAAGAAACGGCAGGGATGATTCATGGCGCGCGCGAAGAACGTTCTCTGGATCATGTGCGACCAGCTTCGCTATGACTATCTCGGCTGCACCGGCCACCCCACGCTGAAGACACCGAACATCGACGCCATGGCGAAGCGCGGCGTGCTGTTCAGCAAGGCCTATGTGCAGTCGCCGATCTGCGGCCCGTCGCGCATGTCGTTCTACACCGGGCGCTACATGCGTTCGCACGGCTCGCACTGGAACGGCTGGCCGTTGCGCGTCGGCGAGCCCACCCTCGGCGATCACCTCAACAAGCTCGGCGTGCGCAACGTGCTGGTCGGCAAGACCCACATGGCGCCCGATCTCGAAGGCATGAAGGCGCTCGGCATCCCGCCGGAATCGATGATCGGCGTGCACGTCGCCGAATGCGGGTTCGAGCCCTATGAGCGCGACGACGGCCTGCATCCCACGGGGCGGCCGCGCCCGAAATACGACGAGTATCTGCGCCAGCAGGGCTTTGATGCGCCCAATCCCTGGGAACATTGGGCCAATTCAGGCGCGGCCGAGGACGGTTCGCTCCAGAACGGCTGGCTGCTCGTGCATGCCGACAAGGCCGCGCGCGTGCCGGACGAGCATTCCGAGACGCCCTACATGACGCGGCGCGCGATGGACTTCATCAGCGAGGCCGAGACCGACGGCAGGCCGTGGTGCCTGCATCTGTCCTACATCAAGCCGCACTGGCCCTACATCGCGCCCGAACCTTACGCCAGCATGTATTCGACATCGGACATGATCCCGGTGATCCGCTCCGAGCGCGAGCGCCAGAACCCGCATCCGGTGTTCGGCGCCTATATGGACATGCGCTACTCCCGCAACATGGCGCGCGACGATGCCCGCGAGAAGGTGATCCCGACCTATATGGGCCTGATCACCCAGATCGACGACCAGATGGGCGTGCTGATGAAATTCCTGGAGGAGCGCGATCTGCTGGACACTACCATGATCGTGTTCACCTCCGATCACGGCGATTATCTCGGCGATCACTGGATGGGCGAGAAGGATCTGTTCCACGAGCAGTCGGCAAAGATCCCGCTCATCATCATCGATCCCTCGAAGGAGGCGGATGCGACGCGCGGCACGCGCAACGATGCGCTGGTCGAAGCCATCGATCTCGCGCCGACCTTCGTGGATTATTTCGGCGGCAAGGTGCCGGGCCATATCCTCGAGGGACGCTCGCTGCTGCCGCTGATGCGCGGCGAGAGCCCGCCCGATTGGCGCAAGGTGGCGTTCTCCGAATACGACTATGTCATGCAGGACGTGCGGCTGAAGCTGAACCAGCCGATCGAACGCTGCCGCCTGTTCATGGTGTTCGACGGCCGCTGGAAATACATCCACGCGTCAGGCTTCCGCCCGATGCTGTATGACCTCGAAACCGATCCGGAAGAGTTTCTGGATCGCGGCGACGATCCAGAGTGCGCCGGCATCATCGCACGACTGCAAGCCGAATTGTTCGACTGGGCGCTGCATCCCAACGACCACATCACAACACCGCGCGAGAAGATCGCGGCCTATGCCGACAACCAGCTCCAGGTGAAGGGCGGGATTTTGATCGGCATCTGGGACGAAGCGGAGCTGGCGTCGATCAAGGACGGCATCGCGCAACGCGCGAAGCTCTAAGACCCTCATGGTGAGGAGGCGCGAAACGCCGTCTCGAACCATGCAGGCCGCGCTGTGGCAGTCGGGCCTTTCATCCTTCGAGACGCGCGCAAGAGCGCGCTCCTCAGGATGAGGGAACAGAGTGAGGCGCCTGGGTCAATTCTCGATCTTGTATCCCGTCGCCTTCACGATCGGTTGCCAGAACGCCGTGTTGGCGGCGAGCTCCTTGGCCAGACCTTCCGCGCTGCTGCCGACCGGAATCAGCCCGATCGCGGTCAGCTTTTCCTTCACCTCGGGCTTGGCGAGCGCGGCGCTTGCGGCTGCGCCGAGCTTGCTCGCGAATTCCGGCGGGCTGCCGGCGGGAAGCCACATGCCGTACCAGGCGTCGGCGACGAGATCGATGCCGCTCTCCTTCAAGGTCGGTACCTCCAAGGCAAACGGCGAACGTTCGGCGCTCGCGACCGCGATGATCTTCACGCCCTTGGCGCGATGCTGCGGCAGCGCATCGGCCAAAGTGACGATGCCGAAGGAGATGTGACCGCCGATGATGTCGTTGAGGATGGGCGCACTGCCGCGATAGGGCACGCGCGTCATGGGAATGCCGAGGTCCTTCTCGAGCTTGGAGTCCATGAAATGCGGGATGGTGCCGTTGCTCGGCACACCGAACGATGCCTTGTCCGGATGCGCCTTCAGCCAGGCGACGAATCCCTTGAAATCCGCGGCATCGATCGTCGGACTGATCACGACGGCGAACTCAAACCGCGCCAGCAGCGAGACCGGGACGAAATCTCTTGCGGTGTCGAAGCTCGGGGTCGTCTCCACCATCGGCAGCAGGTACATCGTGGGCCCGGTGGTCACCAGCACCATACTGCCGTCGGGGCTGCCCCCTTTCACCGCCTTGATGCCGATCAGGCCGTCTCCGCCGGTGCGGTTCTCGACCACGATGGTCCGCTGCAGCGCCGGCGCCATCTCCTGCGCGATCAGCCGGCACAGCGTGTCGCCGCCCGCGCCCGCCGCGAACGGGAAGATCATTTTTGTCAGCCCGGTCTGTGCTTGCGAACCGCCCACCTGCGCCAACAACGGCAACCCGAGGCATCCGGCGATGAAGTTGCGGCGATCCATTGGCTTCCTCTTTGAGCCCATTATGGTTGGCGACAATTAGAGCCAGACGAGCGTTCCGGACAAGCGCCGTTTACCGGGCCTGCCGCCTTGCGCCGGCCATCGTCCTGCTGCAAAAGCAGGCCGGCGCCGCTCTCCAGCACATACACACACCACATACACACATGGCCAGCCCCGAACTCAGTCAATTCCGCCGCATCGTCGTCAAGGTCGGCTCTGCGCTGCTGGTCGATTCCGACAAGGGCGAGGTGCGGGCGTCCTGGCTTGCCGCGCTCGCCGACGACATGGCCAAGCTGCATCGCGAGGGACGTGACGTTCTCGTCGTCTCCTCCGGCTCGATCGCGCTCGGCCGCAGCCGCCTGAAATTACCGCGCGGCCCGCTGAAGCTGGAGGAGAGCCAGGCGGCCGCCGCCGTCGGTCAGATCGCGCTGGCGCGGATCTGGTCGGAGGTCCTTGGCGCCCACGGCATCGGCGCCGGCCAGATCCTGGTGACACTGCAGGACACCGAGGAGCGCCGCCGCTATCTCAACGCGCGCTCCACCATCGGCAAGCTGCTGGAGTGGCGCGCGATCCCCGTGATCAACGAGAACGACACGGTCGCCACCAACGAGATCCGCTACGGCGACAATGACCGCCTCGCCGCGCGCGTCGCCACCATGGCGAGCGCGGACCTGCTGGTGCTGTTGTCCGACATCGACGGGCTCTACGACGCCCCGCCGAAGAACAACCCGAACGCCAAGCTCATTCCCGTCGTCGACAGCATCTCCTCGGAGATCGAGGCCGTTGCAGGCGACGCCGAGTCCGAGCTCTCGCGCGGCGGCATGCGCACCAAGGTCGAAGCCGCAAAAATCGCGACCACCGGCGGCACGCATATGCTGATCGCCTCGGGCAAGATCGAGCATCCCCTTCAAGCGGTCGCCGATGGCGGCCGCTGCACCTGGTTCCTGACGCCGGCCAATCCCATTACGTCGCGAAAACGCTGGATCGCGGGCTCGCTGGAGCCGAAGGGCACGCTGACCATCGACGCCGGCGCGGTCGCGGCGCTGCGCGCCGGCGCCAGCCTGCTGCCGGCCGGCGTGATCAAGGTCGAGGGCCAGTTCGCCCGCGGCGACGCCGTGATCGTGCGCGGCCCCGACACCAGCGAAGTCGGCCGCGGCCTGATCGCCTACGACGTCGACGATGCCGAGCGGATCAAGGGCCGCTCCTCCCCGGATGTGATGGCGATTCTCGGGATCAGCGGGAGGTCCGAGATGATCCACCGCGATGATCTGGTGATGGGCGGGTAGCGGCCGCAGCGGTCCTTTTCCGAGGAAGTTGGTAGGCCAAAGACCTAGCCCGGTGCGGCCGGGGAGACCTGCCATACCCGTCCCGCCCTTCGCAAAAGCGGGATTTCCGTGCTAGGACACCGCCTTAGCAGAAGGTTGAACTCCCCATGGCCGCCCCCCTCAAAGCCGTCGACGGCAATGCCGATCTTCAGGCGCTGATGACCGATCTCGGTACCCGTGCCCGCGCTGCCGCGCGCGTGCTCGCGCTGGCGCCGCCGGAGCAGAAGAACCGGGCGCTCGAGGCCATGGAGCGGGCGATCCGCAACAATGCAGCTACGATCCTTGCTGCCAATGCCGAGGACGTCACCGAGGCCCGCGCCTCCGGCAACGCCACCTCGTCCTTCATCGACCGCCTGACGCTGACGCCGGCGCGGGTCGAGGGCATGGCCGAGGGCATCGGCATCGTGCGCGGCATTGCCGATCCGGTCGGCATCGTCACCGAGAGTTGGCAACGGCCGAATGGCATGACCATCGAGCGCGTGCGCGTGCCGCTCGGCGTCGTCGGCGTGATCTTTGAGAGCCGGCCAAACGTTGCGGCGGACGCCGGCGTGCTGTGCCTGAAGTCCGGCAATGCCGTGATCCTGCGCGGCGGCTCCGACAGTTTCCGCTCCTGCCGCGCGATCCACGAATGCCTGGTGCAGGGCCTGCGCGAAGCGGGCCTCCCCGAGGCCGCGATCACGCTGGTGCCGACCCGCGACCGTGCGGCGGTCGGCCAGATGCTGTCGGGGTTGAACGGCGCCGTCGACGTGATCGTGCCGCGCGGAGGCAAGAGCCTCGTCGCGCGCGTCGAGCAGGAAGCGCGCGTGCCGGTGTTCGCGCATCTCGAAGGCGTCAATCACGTCTACGTCGACGGCAGCGCCGACCTCGCCATGGCGAAATCGATCGTGCTCAACGCCAAGATGCGGCGCACCGGCGTCTGCGGCGCCGCCGAGACGCTGCTGGTTGATCGCGCTGCTGCCGGTAAAAACCTGAAGCCGCTGATCGAGATGCTGATCGAGGCCGGCTGCGAAGTGCGCGGCGACGACGCCGTGCAAAAGACCGATGCCCGCGTCAAACCCGCGAGCGCGGACGATTGGGACACTGAATATCTCGATGCGATCATCGCAGCGAAGGTGGTGGACGGCGTCGACGGCGCGATTGCGCATATCCAGAACCACGGCTCGCACCATACCGATGCGATCGTGAGCGCCGATGAGACCGCTGCGAAGAAATTCCTGAGCGAGGTCGATTCCGCGATCGTGCTGCACAACGTCTCGACGCAGTTCGCCGACGGCGGCGAGTTCGGCTTCGGCGCCGAGATCGGCATCGCCACCGGCAGATTCCATGCCCGCGGCCCGGTTGGCGCCGAGCAGCTGACGAGCTTCAAATATCGCGTTCACGGCACCGGGCAGACGCGGCCGTAGACGACGCAGGGCGCGGGGCATTGAGCAACAATTTCGTCGCGCCACGTTTCTTCGCGCAGGCCATACCAAGCCACACTTCGGGCATGCGCATCGGCCTGCTCGGCGGCTCGTTCAATCCGCCGCACCAGGCCCATCGCGCGATCAGCCAGTTCGCGCTGAAACGTCTCCAGCTCGATCGCGTGTGGTGGCTGGTGACGCCAGGCAATCCGCTGAAGGAGAACGGCGCGTTGCACGAGCTCGGCGAGCGCATGCAGGCGGCGCGCGACGTGGCCGACGACCCCAGGATCGAGGTGAGCTGTCTCGAATCCGTCATTCGCACGCGCTATACTATCGACACGATCAACACCTTGCGCCGCCGCCTCTCGGGCTTGCGCTTTGTCTGGATCATGGGCGCCGACAACCTCGCTCAATTCCATCGTTGGCAGCACTGGCGGCGCATCGCCGGTCAGGTGCCGATCGCGGTCATCGATCGCCCGCCGCAGAGCTTTCGTGCCCTCGCCTCTCCCGCCGCCCAGGCGCTCAGGCGCTACCGCTTGCCGGAGAATGAGGCGCCATTGCTTGCCGATCGGGCCGCCCCGGCCTGGGTATTCCTGACCGGTATGAAGCTGAATCTCTCGTCGACCGGCTTACGGAACCCGGACGGAAGCTGGAAAGGTACGAAGTGAGTCGGATTTGTGCGAACGCCATGCGGCCTTCGGCTCTCTGGCATATTGAAACCCTTAACCCCACATGATGTAGTGTAACCAGTGAGCGCCGGATTCGGCGTTCGCGATACAGTGAAAGGAATGGTCCCTGACCACATCTGTATTGTCCAAGACAGCATCACCCAAGACGGCTTCACCGAAGTCTGTTTTACCCAAGGTTGCCAAGCCGACGCGTAAAACATCGACCAAAGCTGCGGCCTTGAAGGCGCAACCCGACGCCGACAAGACGCTGAGCCTGATCCTCTCCCGCCTCGACGACATGAAGGCGGAAGAGACGGTTACCATCGACCTTCGCGGCAAATCGGCCTACTCCGACTACATGATCGTCACGACCGGCCGGGTGAACCGGCACGTCGGCGCGATCGCGGAGAACGTCGCCAAAGGCCTCAAGGAAAACGGCATCAAGAACATCCACGTCGAGGGCTTGCCCAATTGCGACTGGGTGCTGATCGATTCCGGCGATGTGATCGTGCACGTGTTCAGACCCGAGGTCCGCGAGTTCTACAGTCTCGAGAGATTGTACACGCAGGGCCCAGGGGCGGCGAAGGCGATCTGAGAGGCTGCTGGCCGATTTCGAATCGGCTGACGCGCATGCTAGCGTCGTGCGCGCGCATATCGCGCGCGGTCCAGAAAACGCGACCCTGAACATATTATGCGCATAGCCGTCATTGCGGTGGGCCGGCTGAAGCAGGGCCCCGAACGGGAGCTTGCCGACCGCTATTTCGAGCGGTTCGACGAGGCCGGCCGCAAGCTCGGATTCCGCGAGCTCGCCATCCACGAATTGCCCGAAAGCCGTGCGCGCGATACCGCGACGCGGATGGCCGAAGAGGCCGCGGCGATCTCGGCGCATATTCCCGAAAAATCGGTTCTGGTGGCGCTGGACGAGCGCGGCCAGAATCTGGATTCGACCGTATTCGCACGGCATCTCGGCCGCTGGCGCGACGAGGGTGCCGGTCACACTATCTTCATGATCGGAGGGGCGGACGGACTTTCGCCCGAATTGCGCCGTAAGGCCAAGCTCGCGATCGCGTTCGGCTCTGCGACCTGGCCGCATCAAATGGTCCGCGTCATGCTTCTGGAACAGCTTTATCGGGCCGCCACCATTCTGGCCGGCCACCCCTATCACCGCGCGTGATCCGCGCCACAACGAGCACCTTTGCCTAAAGCGATGCGAGCGCCTGTCCTCAACCTGCTGCTGATCGCCGGCATGACCGGCGCAAGTATTTTGGGCGCAAGCCTTGCGCAAGCTCAGACGCCTGCACCGCAGACTGCGGCCGTCGCGCCCGATGCGATCAAGCAGCGCGAGCAGGAGCTCGAAGCCGCGCGCGCCAGCAAGAAGAGCGCGGAGGAAGCGCAGGCCAAGCTCAAGGCCGAGATCACCTCGCTCGGCCAGGACCGCACCCAGCTCAATCAACAGTTGATCGACACCGCCGCCAATGTGCGCACCGTCGAGACCAAGATCGACGAAGCCGAAGCGCGGCTGCGATCGCTGAACGGCCGCGAGCAGGCGATGCGCAGCTCGCTCGATTCGCGCCGCGCCGACATCGTCGAGGTGCTGGCGGCCTTGCAGCGCGCCGGAAGGCGGACGCCGCCGGCGCTGTTGGTAAGGCCCGAGGATGCCCTGAAATCGCTGCGCACGGCGATGCTGCTCGGTGCCGTGGTGCCGGAATTGCGCGGGCGCGCCGAGAAGATCGCAAGCGAGCTCGGCGAGCTCGTGGCCTTGCGCAAGACCATCGCGACCGAGCGCGACCAGCTTGCCTCCGACCGCGACAAGGTCCGCAACGACCAGACCCGGCTCGCAGCTCTGGTCGACGAGCGGCAGCGCCAGCAGGCGTCGCGCGAAAAGGACCTCGACGCCGAGAATGCGCGCGCCGTCGCGCTCTCACGACAGGTCGGCGATCTCCAGGGGCTGATCGCCAAGATGGAGCAGGATCTGCAAAGTGCCGCCAAGGCGGCCGAGAAGGCGGCTGAGGCCGCCAAGCAGGCTGAGGCAAAGGCCGCTGCAAACGCGGCCGCCAGCGCCAAGACCGGCCCTGGCGCTTTCAAGGATCGTTCCCGGACCACCCCTGCGATGGCCTTCGCTGCGGCCAAGGGCCTGCTGCCTCTTCCGGTTAACGGTAACAAGATCAGGGATTTCGGCGGTTCGGACGGGCTCGGCGGGGTCCAGAAGGGCATTTCGCTGGCGACCCGGCCCGGCTCCCAGGTCACGACGCCGTGTGATGGCTGGGTAGTCTATGCCGGCCCCTTCCGCAGCTATGGACAACTCTTGATCCTCAATGCCGGGGGCGGGTATCATGTGCTGATCGCCGGGATGGAGCGCATTTCGGTCAACATCGGTCAGTTTGTGCTCACGGGGGAGCCTGTCGCGACCATGGGGTCGACTTCTCAAGTCGCCTCCATTCTCGCCACGAACGCGAGTCAACCTGTGCTCTATGTCGAGTTCCGCAAAGACGGCACTCCAATCGATCCAGGCCCATGGTGGGCCGCAAATGAAGGCGAGAAGGTTCGCGGATGATGCGCAAGACTTCAGTTATCCTCCTCAGCGCGGCCACCGGTGCGGCGCTGACGCTGTTCGTGACGCAACCGCGCGCAGTCTTCATGGGCTCCAGCGCGCGAGCCGCCACCGCGGACACCTATCGCCAGCTCAATTTGTTCGGCGACGTCTTCGAGCGCGTGCGCTCGGACTATGTCGAGAAGCCCGACGACACCAAGCTGATCGAATCCGCGATCAGCGGCATGCTCACCGGTCTCGATCCGCATTCGAGCTACATGGACGCCAAGAGCTTCCGCGACATGCAGGTGCAGACCCGCGGTGAGTTCGGCGGCCTCGGCATCGAAGTCACGATGGAAGACGGCCTGATCAAGGTGGTCTCGCCGATCGACGACACCCCGGCCTCGCGCGCCGGCGTCATGGCCAACGACATCATCACCAATCTCGACGACGAAGCGGTGCAGGGGCTGACCCTGAACCAGGCAGTCGAGAAGATGCGCGGCCCCGTCAACACCAAGATCAAGCTCAAGATCATCCGCAAGGGCCAGGACAATCCGATCGACGTCACGCTGGTGCGCGACAACATCCGCGTCCGTTCGGTGCGCGCCCGCATCGAGGCCGACGACATCGCCTATATCCGCATCACCACCTTCAACGAGCAGACCACCGAAGGCCTGAAGCGCGAGGTCGCCAACCTCTCGAATCAGATCGGCGACAAGCTGAAGGGCTACGTCATCGACCTCCGCAACAACCCGGGCGGGCTGCTCGAGGAAGCGGTCACCGTCTCCGACTCCTTCCTGGAGAAGGGCGAGATCGTCTCGACCCGCGGCCGTAATGCCGAGGAGACCCAGCGCCGTACCGCGCATACGGGCGACCTCACCAAGGGCAAGCCGGTCATTGTGCTGGTCAACGGCGGCTCGGCTTCGGCGTCGGAGATCGTCGCCGGCGCGCTGCAGGACCACAAGCGCGCGACCATCGTCGGCACGCGTTCGTTCGGCAAGGGCTCGGTGCAGACCATCATTCCGCTCGGCTCCGGCAACGGCGCGCTGCGTCTGACCACGGCGCGCTACTACACGCCGTCGGGCAAGTCGATCCAGGCCAAGGGCATCGTGCCCGACATCGAAGTGCTGCAGGACGTGCCGGACGAGCTGAAGTCGCGCACCGACACCAAGGGCGAAGCTTCGCTGCGCGGCCATCTCAAGAACGACGGCGACGAGAAGACCGGCTCGCAGTCCTACGTTCCGCCGGACGCCAAGGACGACAAGGCGCTCAAGCTCGCCGACGATTTGCTCCACGGCATCAAGAACAGCGCCTCCGCGGCGCCCACCCCGGGCGGCGACAAGGCCACGACCGACAAGCCCAAAGCGGCGAACTAAGTCGGCGCATCGCGATCTGACGAAAAGGGCGGCTCCCGGAGCCGCCCTTTTTGCTTGGAATTCCTGATATCCCCGGCCTATCCCGGCCTGCCGCCGCTTGACCTCGGCGTGGTATCGTCGTCTCGAGTGATTCGGGATCGCGCATGACTGAAACGGCCGATGATCTGAGCGCCCCGCTCGGACGGGACAAGCCGCGCCGGAAACGCCGGCTGCGGCTGCCGTTCACCGCCATGCAGCTGCTCGCAGTCCTGCTCGGCCTGTTCCTGGTCACCTTTGCCGGCTTCGCCATCTTCAACAAGGATCCGCTCGGCGGCGAGCCGATGACGCGGCTCGCGATCCGCGAGCCCAGTGCCGCAGACAAGACCGGCGACGACAAGCCGGCCGCCGCCAGCCACGGCCAGGACAGCAAGCAGGAAAGCAAGCAAGAGACCAGGGACGCACCGAAGCAGGCGGGCGAGCAGAAGACCGTCACCATGATCGACGGTTCCACCGGCACCCGCCACGACGTGGTGATCGGCGGCGATGCCGCCGGCAAAAGCGAGGCGGCCTCGGCCTCCGCACCGCCGCCCGTCATGGCCGGGATCGACCCAAAACTCCTTGAGAAATCGCGCTACGGCATGATCCCGGCGATGTCCGGGGATCTGAAGCCGTTCAACGTCTATGCGGCGGATGCCGATCGCTCCAAGGCCGCCAAGATGCCGGTGGTCGCGATCCTGATCGGCGGCCTCGGCGTCGGCGCCGCCAAGACCACCGATGCCATCATGCGGCTGCCACCGGCGGTGACGCTGGCCTTCACGCCTTATGGGTCCGATCCAGGAAAACTCGCCGAGCGCGCCCGCGCCCAGCGCCACGAGATCTTCCTCCAGATTCCGATGGAGCCCTACGACTTCCCAGACAACGATCCGGGACCGCAGACGCTGCTGACTTCGCTGAGCGCCGACCAGAACATGGACCGCCTGTACTGGCATCTGAGCCGGATGCAGGGCTATGCCGGCCTCACCAATTTCATGGGCGCCCGCTTCATCGCAACGGAGCCGGCGATGCAGCCGATCATTCGCGAGGCGGCCAGGCGCGGCCTCGGCTTCTTCGACGACGGCTCATCGCCCCGCAGCATCGCACCGCAGGCCGCCGGCAGCCTGGCGATGCCGTTCGGCAAGGGCGATATCGCGATCGACGCAGTGCCGACCCCGGCCGAGATCGACCGCGCCCTGACCAAGCTCGAAGCGGCGGCGCGCGAGCGCGGCGTGGCCGTAGGCACCGCCTCCGCCCTCCCGGTCTCGATCGAGCGCATTGGCGTCTGGACCAAGACATTGGGCGACCGAGGTATCCTTTTGGTGCCATTGACAACCGCGATGCTGAAATCAAAATCCAGCTAAATCAACGGATTGGTACGGCACAGGCCCGCGGGGCCTGCTTCAGCCTTACCGACGGCATGCGAGAGGTCTGGCGGAATGGCGCGTTACGAGGATCTGCCCTACCGGACCTGCGTCGGCGTGATGTTGCTCAACAAGGACGGACTGGTGTTCATCGGCCGCCGCGCCGGTGGCATCGAGCATGTCGACGACACCCATGTCTGGCAGATGCCGCAGGGCGGCGTCGATCCCGGCGAGGATAATTGGGAGGCCGCCAAGCGCGAGCTCTATGAGGAGACCAGCGTGCGCTCGGTCGAGCGGCTCGGCGAGGTTCCGGACTGGCTCACTTACGACATTCCGCGCACGGTTGCCGGGCGCGCCTGGAAGGGCCGCTACCGCGGCCAGCGCCAGAAATGGTTCGCGGTCCGCTTCACCGGCAAGGACAGCGAGATCAACGTCGAAAAGCCCGGCGGCGGCCACAAGGCCGAGTTCGTGAGCTGGCGCTGGGAACCGATGAAGAACCTGACCGGGCTGATCATCCCGTTCAAGCGTCCGGTCTACGAGCGGGTGGTGAAGGAATTTTCCGCGCTGGCGCGGGATTAGTTCAGGTCGCCATTCCAGCTTGATGCTAATGCATCGCCTGAAATGACGACGAGAGATCCACGCGTGACCCATGAAAAGCCTTACCGTCCCAATGTCGGAATCGCGCTGTTCAACGCCGATGGCCGCGTGCTGATCGGGCACCGCTTCAAGGGCGACGGACCCGAGATCATCCTGCCGGGCCTCGACTGGCAGATGCCGCAGGGCGGCGTCGACGAGGGCGAGGATTTGCGCGATGCCGCGCTGCGCGAGCTCTGGGAAGAGACCAGCGTCAAGAGCGCAACCTATCTCGGCGAGACCGACTGGCTGACTTACGAATTTCCGCCCTATGACGGGCCGCAGACGCATCGGCTGGCGAAATTCCGCGGTCAGCGCCAGAAATGGTTCGCGCTGCGCTTCACCGGCAAGGATGACGAGATCGATCCGCTGACGCCGCGCAACGGGCAGCCCGCCGAGTTCGACGCCTGGCGCTGGGAGCGGCTCGACCGCGTCCCCGATGTCGTGGTGCCGTTCCGCCGCCACGTCTACAGCGCAGTGGCGCAGCAGTTTGCGCCCTTCGCCAACTAAAAACGCGAAAACAACCCCATGCACAGTAGAACGGGGTTGAAATCATTAGAGAACTTTCGCCGGAAATTTGCGCGAGCCTAATTGATCGGTCCCACCGTGAACGGGCCGATCGCGATGACGTGGCAGTCGCTGTCGCGCTTGGCGCAGTCGGCGAGCGCGGAATTGACGGCGGTCTGCTCGTCCGCGGCCTTGAGGCCGAGGCCCGGCCGGCCCGCGGTGCCGACCGCGACGGCGTTCCAGCCCATGCCGTCGGCGAGCTTGCGCACGACCTCGTCGCGCGCATCTGCGACGATCGAGGCGTTGGACGCCGCGTGGAAGAAGCCGGTGATCCTCAGCAGGGTCGGGATCGGCACGACGAAATTCTCGTCGACCGCAACGACCAGGCAAGCGACGCCGGCGATCGCGCCGCACGATTCCAGCGAACGCCGCGCGGCATCGTCGGCGGATGATGCGCCCATCACCATGAAATATTGACCGCCCGGGCCGAGCGCGACCGCGCGGGATTTTGCAGCGGGCACGAACATGTTCTCGAGGCGGACTTTCGCGGGATCGCGCACCATCGGAAAGTCTTTGGAGGCAAAGGCGCGCTCGGTCATGGCATCATGCCGGACGAATGGCTGCGGCGGCATCGGCGGCTTGCCGTGCGTGTAGACAATGTTGTTGCCGACCGCATAGAGCTCGCAGCGCCGCGGCGACTGCGCGGCATCGGCGCGCTTCTGACACTGATCGAGTGCGGCGTTGCGCGCGGCTTCCTCGTTCGGCTGATTCAACGACGCGCCGGTGAACCCGCCGACATTGAGCGCGAACGCCTTGTAGTTGCCGGCAGCGGAATAGTCGCCAGCCAGGTAGTTGCGGATGCGCTCGTTGATGAAGGGGACGCTGTCGGCGGGAAACTTGCCGGCCATCGGTGAAGCCGATGGTGCCGGCATGGGCATCGGCGCTTTCGCTGCCATGGTGGCTGACGGGCTTGGCGCTGCTGCCGCAGCCGCGCTGGGCATCGGACTTGATGCAGAGCTTGGCGCAATCGCTGCAACCGCCGGCGCCCTGGTGGTCTCGAGCTTGGTGAAATAGAGGAAGCCACCGACGCCGATGGCGACGACGGAGACGACACCGACCACCAGCGGCCACATCCAGTTCGGCGCGGCCGCAGCCTTCGCCACCTTCTTGATCTGCGGCGTCGCGTAGCTGCCGTCCCCGCGCCGCATTGCCACCATGTAGGCGTGCACCGGCGTCGGGATGTTCTTGACCTCCTGCGCGCCGATATCGGCGAACTGCACCGACAGCTTGTTGGCGACCTGCTCGTGCACGGCGCGGGAGACGCAGATGCCGCCGACCTCGGCGAGGCCCTCGAGCCGGGCGGCGATATTGACGCCGTCACCGAGCAGATCGCCGTCGCGCTCGACCACGTCGCCGATGGTGATGCCGATGCGGAACGACATCAGCCGGCTTTGCGGATAGGCCATGTTGCGGGTTCGCAGGGATTCCTGAATGTCGATCGCGCAGCGCACCGCATCGACTGCGCTTGGAAATTCCGCGAGCACGGCGTCACCCGCAGTGTTGAAGATGCGTCCGCCCGCCTTGGCAATGAAATCGTCGACAACCTCGCGATAGGAGGCGAGACGCCGCAGCGTCTCCTCTTCGTCTTCCGCGACCAGTCGTGAATAGCCGGCAATATCGGCTGCGAAAATCGCTGCGATCTTGCGTTTCATTTTGCGGCCGGCCCCCGGAACAAAGTTCGCGAGTGCAGAATGGCGCGATCGGCGGCGCGGTGCAACAAAGTTTCAGCGCCCGCCACTTCCGTGACGAGCGCTGAACTTATTCAGGAATTTTCAGTTCGGGCCCCGGCGCGATGCACCGGGGCTTAGTGCATAGCCGTGCTGCTGAGCTGCTGCTGGATGCTCTTGAAGTGGTCGAGCCGCGCGATGGCTTGATCGAGCTCGTTGCCTTCGTGCTCCTTCAATCCCTCTTCCATCTCCGAGATAGTCGCGGCGAACTGGGCGCGATCGAGCTCGGCCAGCGAGGTCGCGACGTCGGCGAGTACCGTCAGGCCCTTGTCGGAAACTTCGGCGATACCGCCGAGCACGATGATCTTCTCGTGCTTGCCGCCGGTGGTCACGGTGAGAATGCCGGGCCGGATCGCGGCCACGACAGGAGCGTGTCCCGCCAGCACGCCGAAATCACCTTCGACGCCGGGGATATCGACCTGGTCGACCTCGCCCGAGAAGGCGAGCTTTTCCGGCGAGACGAGATCGAAGTGGAAGGTGGCCATTGGAAACCTGCGAATGGTGAGTAGCGAATTGCGAATGGAGCGGGAGCAGCGCGACTATTCGCTACTCCCTGCTCGCCCTTCGCAGCTTAGGCCGCCTCGGCCGCCAGCTTCTTGCCCTTCTCGATCGCCTCTTCGATGGTGCCGACCATGTAGAAGGCGGCTTCCGGCAGGTGATCGTACTTGCCTTCGCAGAGGCCGCGGAAGCCCTTGATGGTGTCCGCGAGGTCGACGAACTTGCCGGGCGAGCCGGTGAAGATTTCGGCGACGTGGAACGGCTGCGACAGGAAGCGCTCGATCTTGCGGGCGCGGGCCACCGTCAGCTTGTCCTCTTCCGAAAGCTCGTCCATGCCGAGAATGGCGATGATGTCCTGCAGCGACTTGTAGCGCTGCAGCACCTGCTGGACCTGACGCGCGGTGTCGTAGTGCTCCTGGCCGACGACGAGCGGCGAGAGCATGCGCGAGGTCGAGTCGAGCGGATCCACCGCCGGATAGATGCCCTTTTCCGAGATCGCGCGGTTCAACACCGTGGTGGCGTCCAAATGCGCGAACGAGGTCGCGGGCGCCGGGTCGGTCAAGTCGTCGGCCGGAACGTAAATGGCCTGCACCGAAGTGATCGAACCCTTCTGCGTGGTGGTGATGCGCTCCTGCAGCGCGCCCATGTCGGTGGCAAGCGTCGGCTGGTAACCCACGGCGCTCGGGATACGACCGAGCAGCGCCGACACTTCAGAACCGGCCTGGGTGAAGCGGAAGATGTTGTCGACGAAGAACAGCACGTCCTGGCCCTGGTCGCGGAAGTGCTCGGCGACGGTCAGACCGGTGAGGCCGACTCGGGCGCGGGCGCCGGGCGGCTCGTTCATCTGGCCGAACACCAGCGCGCACTTCGACTTGACGCTCGGATCCGGATTGTGCGGATCGGCGTTGACCTTGGACTCGATGAACTCGTGATAGAGGTCGTTGCCCTCGCGGGTACGCTCACCGACGCCGGCGAACACGGAGTAACCACCGTGGGCCTTCGCGACGTTGTTGATCAGCTCCTGAATCAGCACGGTCTTGCCGACGCCGGCGCCGCCGAACAGGCCGATCTTGCCGCCCTTGGCGTAGGGCGCGAGCAAGTCGACGACCTTGATGCCTGTGACGAGAATTTCAGCTTCGGTCGACTGGTCGGTGTAGCTCGGCGCTTCCTGGTGGATGGCGCGCATGCCTTCGGACTGGATCGGGCCGGCTTCGTCGATCGGCTCGCCGATCACGTTCATGATGCGGCCGAGCGTGCCCGCGCCGACGGGAACCGAGATCGGCTGACCGGTGTCGGTCACTTCCTGGCCGCGGACCAGACCTTCGGTCACGTCCATCGCGATCGTGCGCACGGTGGACTCACCGAGATGCTGCGCAACTTCCAGCACGAGGCGGATGTTGCCGTTCCTGGTTTCCAACGAATTCAGAATGGCCGGCAGATGGCCTTCGAACTGAACGTCGACGACGGCGCCCATGACCTGGGTGACACGACCGACCTGGGTAGCTGCTGTAGCCATGAAGCTCTCCTTCGAAATTCTTTACTTGAACGACCGTCGTTTGGTTCGTGCGTCAGACCGCCTCGGCGCCGGAGATGATCTCGATCAGCTCCTTGGTGATCTGGGCTTGACGGGTTCGGTTGTAGATCTGGGTTTGCTTGCGGATCATTTCGCCCGCGTTGCGGGTGGCGTTGTCCATCGAGCTCATCTGCGCGCCGTAGAACGAGGCGTTGTTTTCCAGCAGCGCGCGGAAAATCTGCACCGCGATATTCCGCGGCAACAGGCCGGAGAGGAGTTCGTCTTCCTCCGGCTCGTAGTCGTAGGACGTCGACGGCGCGTTCGCCGCCTTTTCTTCCACGGTCAACGGAATGATCTGCTGCGCGGTCGGGACCTGGGCGATCACCGACTTGAACTGCGCGTAGAACAGCGTGCAGACGTCGAATTCGCCGTTGTCGAAGCGGGCCAAGACCTTCTTGGCGATGTCCTCGGCGTTGAGGAAGCCGAGCTGACGAACGCCGCGCAGGTCGAGGTGCTCGATGATCTGCTTGTCGTACAGGCGGCGGAGCTGCTCGTAGCCCTTGCGACCGACGCAGAAGAATTTGACTTCCTTGCCCTGCGCGATCAGCGCCTGGGCGCGCTCGCGCGCGAGACGCACGATCGAGGAGTTGAAGGCGCCGGACAGACCACGCTCGCCGGTGCAGACCAGCAGCAGGTGAACCTGATCCTTGCCGGTGCCGCCCAGCAGCACCGGAGCGCCGGGCGAACCGGCGGCAGCGCTGGCGATGTTGGAGATCACCGCGCTCATCTTGTCGGCATATGGCCGCGCCGCCTCGGCCGCCTGCTGGGCGCGGCGCAACCGGGACGCCGCGACCATCTGCATGGCCTTGGTGATCTTCTGCGTCGCCTTGGTGGAGGCGATGCGGACGCGCATGTCTTTAAGTGACGCCATTCTTCGTTCACCCCGGCGGTTCGACCCCTTGGATCAAGCCGCTAGCCTATCCCAGTCGTCATGCCCGGGCGTGTCCCGGGCATCCACGTCTTCGTTTCCATGCAGTGAGGCACGGAAGGCCGGGACACGAAGCCCGGCCTTGCGACCGTTCTCTTATGCGAAGCTCTTGGCGAAACCTTCGACCACCGACTTCAGCTTGGCGGCACTGTCGTCGGAGAGATCGCGGCTATCGCGGATCGCGTTGAGGATATCGACGTTCTTGCCGCGCAGCAGCGACAACAGACCGTCCTCGAACGCGCGCACCTTGTTGACCGGAAGCGGATCGAGATAGCCGTTGGTGCCGGCCCAGATCACGCAGACCTGCTCTTCCATCTTCAGCGGCGCGAACTGCGGCTGCTTCAGGAGCTCGGTGAGACGCGAGCCGCGGTTGAGCAGGCGCTGGGTCGAGGCGTCGAGGTCGGAGCCGAACTGCGCGAACGCCGCCATTTCGCGGTACTGCGCCAGCTCGCCCTTGATCTTGCCGGCGACCTTCTTGGTGGCCTTGGTCTGCGCCGAGGAGCCGACGCGCGACACCGACAGACCGACGTTCACCGCGGGGCGGATGCCCTGGAAGAACAGGTCGGTTTCCAGGAAGATCTGGCCGTCGGTGATCGAGATGACGTTGGTCGGAATGTAGGCCGACACGTCGTTGGCCTGGGTTTCGATGACCGGCAGCGCCGTCAGCGAGCCCGAGCCCTGGTCCTTGTTCAGCTTCGCCGCGCGCTCGAGCAGGCGGGAATGCAGATAGAACACGTCGCCCGGATAGGCTTCGCGGCCCGGCGGGCGGCGCAGCAGGAGCGACATCTGGCGGTAGGCGACGGCCTGCTTGGACAAATCGTCATAGATGATGACGGCGTGCATGCCGTTGTCGCGGAAGTACTCGCCCATGGTGCAGCCGGTGAACGGCGCGATGTACTGCATCGGTGCCGGATCCGACGCGGTAGCGGCCACGATGATCGAATATTCGAGCGCGCCCTGCTCTTCCAGCACCTTCACGAACTGGGCAACGGTCGAGCGCTTCTGGCCGATCGCGACGTAGACGCAATACAGCTTGATGTTCTCGTCCGGCTGCGCGTTGAGCGGCTTCTGGTTGAGGATGGTGTCGAGCGCGATCGCGGTCTTGCCGGTCTGACGGTCGCCGATGATCAGCTCGCGCTGGCCGCGGCCGATCGGGATCAGGGCGTCGATCGCCTTGAGGCCGGTCGCCATCGGCTCGTTCACCGATTTGCGCGGAATGATGCCGGGTGCCTTGACGTCGACGCGCATGCGCTTGTCGGCCTGGATCGGGCCCTTGCCGTCGATCGGATTGCCGAGCGCGTCGACGACGCGGCCGAGCAGGCCCTTGCCGACCGGCGCGTCCACGATGGCGCGGGTGCGCTTGACGGTCTGGCCTTCCTTGATCTCGCGGTCGGCGCCGAAAATGACGATACCGACGTTGTCGGTCTCGAGGTTCAGCGCCATGCCGCGGGTGCCGTTCTCGAACTCGACCATTTCACCGGCCTGGACGTTATCCAGACCGTAAACGCGGGCGATACCGTCGCCGACGGACAGCACCTGTCCGACTTCGGAGACTTCAGCTTCCTGGCCGAAATTCTTGATCTGGTCCTTGAGGATCGCGGAAATTTCCGCGGCGCGGATGTCCATCAGCCTGCCTCTTTCATCGCGTGCTTGATCGAATTGAGTTTGGTGCGAAGCGAGCTATCGATCATCCGGCTGCCAAGCTTGACCACGAGGCCACCGATGATCGAGGGATCGATCTTCACGTTGAGCGCGACGTCCTTGCCGGTCACCGACTTCAGGGCAACCTTGAGGGCGTCGAGATTCTTGTCCGAGAGCGCCTCCGCCACGGTGACGTCGGCCGTCGCCTCGCCCTTGAACCTGGCGACCAGGGCGCGATAGGCGCGGATGACGTCAGCCACCGCGAACAGGCGGCGGTTGGCGGTCAGCACTTTCAGGAAATTGGCGGAGATGCCGGCGATGCCCGCCTTGTCCAAAACGGCCGAGAGGGCCCTGGACTGGGCATCGGCCGCGAACACAGGGCTGCGGACGAGGCGCTTCAGATCGGCGCTTTCGTTCAGCATGCCCTCGAATTTTTCGAGATCGGCTTTGACCTCGTCGACCACTTTCTGGTCGCGGGCCAGTTCAAACAAGGCCGTTGCATAACGGCCCGACACACCGGAAACGGACGTATCTTCTGCAGCCACAGACGTGCTCTTTTTGCTGTCAAACTCGCAAGGGAAAAACCGTCGCCACAAAGCGGCGCCTAGCGATCCAAGCCCTTGGAATTCAAGCGGGACTTCGATTTTCGACCCCGCACGGAAGTGCCGGGCTCGTTAAAATCGCGGCTTTGCTAACATAGCAGGCGCGCACGTGCAACATGACGCCAAATTAAAGGCATGACGTTCTGTCGCCAGTTCGTCGCACTCCACGACGACGCGACGACGACCTGCCATGCCGCGGAATTGCCACAGCCCCTAAGCCCACCCCCGAGCCGATGCCGGCCATTGGTTCCTGCCCTCAGCGCATAGCGGCCATGAACACGGATCGCTGAGGCGTGATTCCGGCGCATCCAGCTTCACTCGCCGAATACTTTCCGAATTCTAAATGCGGAAAGCGATGACTTCGTTTTACAGTATTCGCGAGTAATTTAGAGGTTAACGAATCGTTAAATTCCAATATTACGGAATGTCGGCTGAATATCTCCGCCGGTAACAAGATATTACACGGCGACACAGAACGGATTTACTGCCCAATTCACGCCTCATTAGGAATCGAAACGCGGTCCCGCTCGCAAACTTACGGGGGCTCCACTTGCCACATATGTGGCAATACTAGCTTAGGGACCAATATATGCTTTGTTTGAAGACGCTGGGCTCAGTGACCCGGCCGCGTACGGCGATCGCTTTTGTTGCCGCAACTCTTCTCATCGGGGGAACTGCCACCGAAGCTTCCGCCAAATCCCGGCATCACCATCGGTATTCCCACCATCATCACCGCCACCAGGCCCAGAACGATGCCAACACGTCCTCCGATTGGCGTAACGCTAATGCGTCGATGACGCCGTCGCAGGGCACCGGACGTGCCTTCTCCGGCATGGCTTCCTTTTACGGGAACGAGTCCGGCAGCAGGACTGCCTCGGGCCAGCGCTTCAACCAGAACGCCATGACCGCGGCGCACCGTTCGCTGCCGTTCGGCACCAAGCTGCGGGTCACCCATGGCGGCTCCAGCGTCATCGTCACCATCAACGACCGTGGCCCGTTCGTTCGCGGCCGTGTCCTCGACCTCTCCACGGGCGCTGCCCGCGCTATCGGCCTCACCGGCGCCGGCGTCGGCCGCGTCACCGCGGAAGTCGTCTCCTAAAGCGCGCGCCCCGGAATGACAGCGGCTACAAAAAGCTCTGCGGATCGACGTCGACCTCGAGCTTTTGATTGCCCTTCGGCTTCGGGCATACGGCAAGCCAGTTGCGCAGATAATCCGACAGGTCGAAGCCGCGCGCCGATTTCACCAGGATGCGGAAGCGGTAGCGGCCCTTGATGACGGCGAGCGGGGCTTCCGCTGGGCCCAGCACCACCACCCGCTCGTCGCGCGGCGCGAGCGCAACGAGGTGGCGGCCGAAGCCTTCGGCGCTCGGCCGGTCGCCGGCGGAAATGATCAGGCTCGCGAGCCGCCCGAACGGCGGATACAGCGTGCGTTCGCGCAAATCGATCTCGCTGTCGTAGAACGCTTCACGGTCGCAGGCGATCAGCGCCTTCATCACGGGATGGTCGGGCTGGTGGGTCTGGAGATAGCCGACGCCGCGGCCCTGCTCGCGCCCGGCGCGGCCGATCACCTGGTTGAGCAATTGCCAGGTGCGCTCGGAGGCGCGCGGATCGCCATTGGACAGGCCGAGATCCGCATCGACCACGCCGACAAGATTGAGCCGCGGGAAATTGTGGCCCTTGGCGACGAGCTGGGTGCCGATGATGACGTCGACGCGGCCCTCCGCGATGTCATTCAGCTCGGAGCGCATCGTCTCGATCGAGGTGATGAGATCGCTCGACAGCACCATGGTGCGCGCCTCCGGGAACAGCGCGGCCGCCTCTTCCTGCAAGCGCTCGACGCCGGGCCCGACCGCGACCAGCGATTCCTCCGCCGCGCAATGCGGGCAGGTTTGCGGACGCGGCATCGAGAAGCCGCAATGGTGACAGACGAGGCGCTGGCGGAAGCGGTGATCGACCAACCAGGCATCGCAGATGGTGCAGGCAAAGCGATGGCCGCAGGCGCGGCACAGCGTCAACGGCGCATAGCCGCGGCGATTGAGGAACAATAGCGCCTGCTCGCGCCGCTCGATCGCGGTCCTGATCTCGGACGCCAGCCGCGGCGAGATGAAGCGGCCGCGCGCCGGCGGCTCGCGGCGCATGTCGATGGCCTCGATATGCGGCATGTGCTGGCCGCCGAAGCGTGACGGCAGCGCGATGCGCTGATAGCGGTTCTTGCGCGCATTGACCTCGGACTCGACCGACGGCGTCGCCGATGCCAGCACGATCGGAACCTTCGCGATATGCGCGCGCACCACCGCCATGTCGCGGGCGTGATAATGCACGCCCTCGTCCTGCTTGTAGGCCTGGTCGTGCTCTTCATCGACCACGATGAGGCCGAGATTGGCGTAGGGCAGAAACAGCGCCGAGCGCGCGCCGACCACGACCGGCGCGCTGCCCTCGGAGATCGCCGCCCAATTGCGTGCGCGGGTGCGCGGCGTCAGCTCGGAATGCCATTCCAAGGGACGCACGCCAAAACGCTGCGCGAAGCGATCGAGGAACTGGCCGGTGAGCGCGATCTCCGGCATCAGGATCAGCGACTGTTTTCCGCGGCGGATCGCCTCGGCCACGGCTTCGAAGTAAACCTCGGTCTTGCCCGAGCCGGTGACACCGTCGAGCAGCGCGACGTGAAAGCTGCCGTTGGCCGCGAGCGCGCGCATCGCATCAACTCCGGCGCGCTGGAGCGGCGAAAAATCCGGCCGGCTGAAATCCGGATCGGGCGGCGGCGGCGGTGGAGGCGGCGGCATCGGCTCGACCGTGAGCGTGCCTTCGTCGACGAGGCCGTCGATCACGCCGGCCGAAACGCCGGCCTCCTTGGCCGCCTCGGACTTGCCGTGCAGCAGCCGGTCCGACAGCACCTCGATCAGGCGCTGCCGCGCCGGCGTCAGTCGCCGCGGGAGATCGCCGGTCAGGCGCACGCCGGCGCGCACCCGCTCGGGGCCGAGGTTCTCGCCCATCCGCAGGCACATGCGCAGCACCATGCCGCGCGGGCTCAGCGTGTAATTGGCGATCCAGTCCACGACTGCACGCAGCTCGGGCTTCAGCGGCGGGATGTCGAGCTTTTCGCTGACCTCCTTGAGGCGGTTGTGCAGGCGCGGATCCGGATTGGCGTTTTCGGCCCAAACCACGGCGAGCACCTCGCGCGGGCCGAGCGGCACGCCAATAATGTCGCCCGCCTTCAGCTCCATCCCACGCGGCACCTTGTACGAATAGGTCTGGTCGAGCGCGACCGGCACCAGCACGTCGACCATGCGGGTCGCGTTGGCGGAGACGGCGTTGCTGCGCGACGTGTGGTCCATGGAGGGGAATCGGAACCCGGGGTCTTCAAGGCTAGCGCCCTGAGGCGGCCTTAGCGAACGATAAACGAGTGTGATGCGATATACTGAGTGGAATCACCACGTCCAGAGCGCATGAGCAAAGCGGCCGCCCCACAGATCGAGCTCGCCAGCGCCGATCCTGACATCGCGCAGGAGATGACGCGCTGGCTGTCGCATCTCGGCGCGGAGCGACGGCTGTCGCCGAAGACGCTGGAAGCCTATGCCCGCGATCTGCGGCAGTGCCTGAATTTCCTCTGCGGCCATTGGGGCGAGCGTGTGACGCTGAAGCGTTTCGCCGCACTGGAGGCCACCGATATCAGGGCCTTCATGGCGATGCGCCGCGCCGACGATATTGCCGGGCGCTCGCTGATGCGCGCACTGGCGGGCCTGCGTTCGTTCGGCCGCTTCCTCGAGCGCGAAGGCAAGGGCAAGGTCGGCGCGCTCTCGGCGATCCGCGCGCCGAAAGTCGCAAGGAGCCTGCCAAAGCCGTTGCCGATGGCGTCGGCCAAACGTCTTGCGGACGCCGACGAGCGCGCCGGCGAGGATCGCGAGACCTGGATTTTGGCGCGCGATGCCGCGGTGATGGCACTCCTCTACGGCTCGGGCCTGCGCATCTCCGAAGCGCTGGGGCTGACGCGCCGCGAGGTGCCGCGTCCCGGTGAAGGCGACGTGCTGATCGTGACAGGCAAAGGCAACAAGACCCGCATGGTGCCGGTGCTCCAGAACGTGCTCGAACTGGTGCAGGAGTATGTCGCGATGTGCCCGTATCCGCTGCCGGCCGAAGGCCCGATCTTCGTCGGCGCACGCGGCGGGCCGTTGAGCCCGCGCATCATCCAGCTCGCGATGGAGCGGCTGCGCGGCGCGCTCGGCCTGCCCGACAGCGCCACGCCGCACGCGCTCCGGCATTCCTTCGCCACGCATCTGTTGTCACGCGGCGGCGATTTGCGCGCGATCCAGGAATTGCTCGGCCATGCCTCGCTCTCGACCACGCAGATCTATACCGGCATCGATGCCGAGCGGCTGCTGGAAGTCTATGCCAGCGCGCATCCGCGGCGCTGATGCTGACATGAAGCTGTCATAGCAAGCCTCGCGGCGCGCATGCCTCTTGCGCGGCGCCCGCGGTTCGGTCAATCGTGGGGAACCGAGCCAGGAGGAATTTATGAGCGCACATGAAAGCATGGAGCATGCCGAGCACGCCGAACACGCGTCCGGCTCGAACAAGAAGATCGCGCTCCTGATCGCGGTCCTGGCGCTGTTCCTGGCGATCTCCGAGACGCTCGGCAAGGGCGCCCAGACCGAATCGATCAGCAAGAACGTCGAGGCCTCCAACCTCTGGGCCTTCTTCCAGGCCAAGAGCATCCGCCGCACCGTGGTGCAGACCATGGCCGACCAGGGCAAGCTCATCCTCGGCGCGGCGAGCGACGAGGCCAACAAGGTGGCCGTGCAGAAGCAGATCGAGGACTGGCAGAAGACCGCGCAGCGCTACCGCTCCGAGCCCGAGACCGGCGAAGGCACCGAGCAGCTGGCCGAAAAGGCCAAGCACGCCGAGCATGAACGCGACGAGGCGACTGCGAAATATCATCACTTCGAGCTGGCGTCCGCCGCCTTCCAGATCGGCATCGTCCTGGCCTCGGCGACGATCATCACCGGCATGCTACCGCTCGCCTGGATCGCGGGCCTGCTGTCGCTTGCCGGACTTGGAATGACCGTGCTCGGCGCATGGTCGCCGCATCTGCTGCATCTGCATTGAGGCTCGTAACCCGCATGAGCGCAGCGACATGCGGGGAGCCACAATAAGGAATCCCGGATATCGCTTTGCTCATCCGGGCTACGCGACGCTCATTGCGTCGGCGCTCAACGCGCTTCGTGCACGCTCTTGCGAAAACGCTGGATCAGGCGGAGCGTGCGGGAGGACCAGCCTTCGCCGTTGCCGGCGATCAGCTCCTTGATGCGCCGCTTGACCGGATCGACCAGCTCGGCGGCCTTGGCACGCAGCTTCAGCACCAGATCGTACAGCCGCTCGAACCAGTGCATCTCCATCAGCTTGTCGCGCGTCACATCGAACACGAAGGCGGTGACGCCGACCCCGAGCAGCTTTGCGAACACGATGGTGAAGACCGCGCTGGTCCAGTATTCGTGCGTGAGCAGCCACAGGCCGACCAGCTTGAGCGGAAACAGCGGGACGATCGGTACAGCGAACACGATCAGCGTCATCGCCGGCGACAGCGCATCGACGCGGTCCGACATCCATTGCTTGAAGCGGGCGAGCGGGACGATTGCGACAACCCGCGCGACGATCGGTTCGAGATGGTCCCACAGCCAGGCTTCGATCAGGAAGATGATCGCAAGCAGGACCCAGACCGGTTGAAGCAGGCGGCGTAGCATGTGTTTCCCGCCCGATTCGGCGCTGGGCGCCACCTACATATGGATGGCCCGCTTGCCGACTGCAAGCGCGGCTTCCTTGATGGCCTCGGAGCGGGTCGGGTGCGCGTGGCAGGTGCGCGCGAGATCCTCCGCGCTGCCGCCAAACTCCATGAGAACGGCCGCCTCATGGATCATTTCCCCGGCCTCAATGCCGATAATGTGCACGCCGAGCACGCGATCGGTCTTCGCATCTGCGAGAATCTTCACAAAGCCGTCGGTGGTCTGGTTGACCTTGGAGCGGCCGTTGGCGGTAAAGGGAAACTTTCCGACCGTATATGCCACGCCCGCCTGCTTCAGCTCCTCCTCGGTCTTGCCGACGGAGGATACTTCCGGCGTGGTATACACGACGCCTGGGATAACATCGTAGTTCACGTGGCCGGCCTGCCCCGCGATGATCTCGGCAACCGCGACGCCTTCATCCTCGGCCTTGTGCGCGAGCATCGGACCCGCGACGACGTCGCCGATGGCATAGACGCCCTTCACGCTGGTGGCGAAGTGCGGATCGATCTGCACGCGGCCGCGATTGTCGAGCGCAACGCCGGCTTCCTTCAAGCCCAGCCCATCCGTGTACGGCACACGGCCGATACAGACGAGAACGACATCGGCTTCCAGCGTCTCGGCAGCGCCGCCGGCGGCGGGCTCGACCGTCGCCTTCAGCGCCTTGCCGGAGGTGTCCACGCCCGTGACCTTGGCACCCAGCTTGAACGCAAAGCCCTGCTTCTCCAGGATGCGCTGGAATTGCTTGGCGATCTCCCCGTCCATGCCGGGCAGGATGCGGTCGAGGAATTCGACGACGACGACTTCGGCGCCGAGACGCTTCCACACTGAGCCGAGCTCGAGGCCGATCACGCCGGCGCCGACGATCAAGAGCTTGCCGGGGACCTTGTCCAGCGACAGCGCGCCGGTCGACGACACGATGCGCGTCTCGTCGATCTCGATGCCCTTCAGACGCGCGATGTCCGAGCCGGTGGCGATCACGATGCTCTTGGTCTCGACCACCTGCGACTTGCCGTCGGCGGAGATCTCGACCTTGCCGGTGCCGAGAATCTTGCCGGCGCCCTTGAGCACGTCGATCTTGTTCTTCTTCATCAGGAACTCGACCCCCTTGACGTTGCCGTCGATGCCCTGCTGCTTGAAGTTCATCATCGCAGGCAAATCGAGCTTCGGCGCGGAAACGCTGACGCCCATCTTGGCGAAGGAATGCCCGGCCTCCTCGAACATTTCGGAGGCGTGCAACAGCGCCTTCGACGGCATGCAGCCGACATTGAGGCAGGTGCCGCCGAGCGTCGCGTTCTTTTCCACCACGGCGACTTTCATGCCGAGCTGCGCTGCACGCACCGCGCAGACATAACCGCCCGGTCCGGTGCCGATGACGACGAGATCGTATGCCATGAGAGAAAGTCCCGTAAGTTTAGCGTTGAGGGATGTGTCAGCGTCCGCGCGGCGCGTCAGCGTCCGCCGGACACATCGAGAATGGCTGAGGTGACGTAGGAGGCCTCGTCCGACATCAGCCAGACGATGGCATTGGCGACTTCATCGGCAGTACCGACGCGCTTCATAGGCACCATATGGGCCAGACGATGGGCGCGGTCGGGCTCACCGCCGGCAGCGTGGATTTCGGTGTCGATCAGGCCGGGCCGGATGCCCGCGACACGAATGCCCTCGCCGGCAACCTCATGGCCGAGGCCGACGGTGAAGGAATCGATCGCGCCCTTGGACGCGGCATAGTCGACATAGGTGTTCGGCGCGCCGAGCTTGGCAGCAACCGACGACAGATTGACGATGACGCCGCCCTGGCCGCCGTGCCTGGTCGACATCCGCTTCACCGCTTCGCGCGCGCAGAGGATGGAGCCGGTGACATTGACCGCCATCACGCGCTGGATGCGCTCGGCCGACATCTCGTCGACGCGCACGCCGCTGGTCCCGACAATACCGCCATTGTTGACAAGCGCCCCGAGCGTGCCGAACGCGTCCGCGGCCTTGAACAGCGCCAGGATATCGCTTTCCTCGGCAACATCGCATTTCACCGCGATGGCCTTGCCGTTGCTGGCCGCGATCTCGGCGACCACCTCGTCGGCGGCGGTCTTGTTGCTGGCATAGCCGACCACGACGCGAAAGCCGCGCGCGGCCGCCGCAATCGCGGTCGCCCGCCCGATGCCGCGGCTGCCGCCGGTGATGACAACGACTTTATCCGTCACGCGCGTCTCCATGGTTCGACACGCGCCGTCGCGTAAGGCGACGGCGCTCGCAGAGCATCAGCGATCAGAGATCGAGCACCAGGCGCGCCGGATCTTCCAGGCTCTCCTTGACGCGAACAAGGAAGGTCACGGCTTCCTTGCCGTCGATGACGCGGTGATCGTAGGACAGCGCCAGATACATCATCGGGCGGACCTCGATCTTGCCGCCGACGACCATCGGCCGCTCCTGGATCTTGTGCATGCCGAGAATGCCGGACTGCGGCGCGTTCAGGATCGGGGTCGACATCAGCGAGCCGTAGATGCCGCCGTTCGTGATGGTGAAGGTGCCGCCCTGCATCTCGTCGATCTTGAGCTGGCCGTCACGGGCGCGGCGGCCGAAATCGGCGATGCCCTTCTCGATGTCCGCGATCGACTTGTTGTCGCAGTCGCGCACCACGGGCACGACGAGGCCCTTGTCGGTGCCGACGGCGACGCCGATGTGGTAGTAGTTCTTGTAGATCAGGTCGGTGCCGTCGATCTCGGCGTTGACGGCCGGGATGTCCTTCAGCCCCTGCACGACGGCCTTGGTGAAGAAGCCCATGAAGCCGAGCTTCGAGCCGTGCTTCTTCTCGAACGCATCCTTGTAGTGCGCACGCAGCGCCATGACGTTGGTCATGTCGACCTCGTTGAAGGTCGTGAGCATGGCGGCGGTGTTCTGCACGTCCTTGAGGCGGCGCGCGATGGTCTGGCGCAGCCGGGTCATCTTGACGCGCTCTTCGCGGGCTGCGTCGTCGGCCGGCGAGGGTGCGCGAACCTGGACCGCTGCGGCCGGCTGGTTGACCGGGGTCGGCGCCGAGGCCGCACGCTCGATCGCGGCGAGCATGTCGCCCTTGGTGACACGGCCGTCCTTGCCGGAGCCGGGAACGGTCGAGGCGTCGATGCCGGTCTCGGCCGAGAGCTTTCGCACGGAGGGCGCGAGCGGCGAGTCGGCCGGCGGTGCTTTCGACGCGGCCGGGGCGGCGGATGGAGCCGCCGCGGCGGGAGCAGGCGCGGGCGCGGCAGCCGGCTTGGCGGGCGTCTTTGCGACGCCGGCCGTGCCCTCGGTGATCTGTCCGAGCAGCGCACCGACCGCAACGGTCGTGCCATCTGCGGCGATGATCTCGCTCAGCGTGCCCGCGGACGGCGCCGGGACTTCGATGGTGACCTTGTCGGTCTCGAGCTCCACCAAGGGCTCGTCGACGGCGACGGGATCGCCGGCCTTCTTGAACCAGCGGCCGATGGTGGCCTCGGTGACGGATTCGCCGAGGGTCGGCACACGAATTTCAGTCATGGTCTTTTCCTTAAGGAGATCGCCAATGCGGTCGGGAATTTTCAGGTGTCATCGGCCTGCGAAAAGCAGGCCATCCAGCAAGCCGAAACGTTCGCATTCACGACGGACGCCACGGTTTGCCGGATGCCCCGCTCCAGTGCGCCATGGCACACAAGGCGGGGCATAACGCAGCTCGAAAAAGTTCAGCTCAATGCTTCGTCCAGGAACGCCTTCAGCTGCGCCTGATGCTTCGACATCAGACCTGTGGCGGTCGCGGCGGAGGCGGCGCGGCCGACGTAACGCGGACGCCGGCTCGCACCGTTCACCTGGTTCAGCACCCATTCCAGATAGGGCTCGATGAAGTGCCAGGCACCCATGTTGCGGGGCTCTTCCTGGCACCACACCACTTCGGCCTTCTTGAAGCGCGACAGCTCGGCCACCAGCGCCTTGAGCGGCACCGGATAGAGCTGCTCGATGCGCATCAGGTAGATGTCGTCCATCCCGCGCTTCTCGCGCTCCTCGTAGAGGTCGTAATAGACCTTGCCCGAGCAGAGCACGATGCGGCGGATCTTCTCGTCGGGCACGAGCTTGACCGCTTCGCCCGGCAGCATCTGGGCGTCGTCATACAGGATGCGGTGGAAGGTCGTTCCCTTCGCGAGCTCCTCGAGGCGCGACACCGCCCGCTTGTGACGCAGCAGCGACTTCGGCGTCATCACGATCAGCGGCTTGCGGATCTCGCGATGGAGCTGCCTACGCAGCACGTGGAAGTAGTTCGCCGGCGTGGTCGGATAGACCACCTGCATGTTGTCTTCAGCGCACATCTGGAGATAACGCTCCAGACGCGCCGAGGAATGCTCCGGTCCCTGGCCCTCATAGCCGTGCGGCAGGAGGCAGACGAGGCCGGACATGCGCAGCCATTTGCGCTCACCCGAGGAGATGAACTGGTCGAACACGACCTGCGCGCCGTTGGCGAAGTCGCCGAACTGCGCTTCCCACAGAGTCAACGTGTTCGGCTCGGCGAGCGAGTAGCCGTATTCGAAGCCGAGCACGGCTTCTTCCGACAGCAGCGAGTTGATGACCTCGTAATGGCCCTGCTCGTGACCGAGATGGTTGAACGGCGTGTAGCGGCTCTCGTCTTCCTGGTCGATCAGGACCGAGTGGCGCTGCGAGAAGGTGCCGCGCTCCGAATCCTGCCCTGACAGGCGGACATGATGGTTCTCGTTGAGCAGCGTGCAGAACGCCAGCGCCTCGCCGGTCGCCCAGTCGATGCCCGTGCCGCCGTCGATCGCCTTGGCGCGGTTTTCGAGGAAACGCTGGATGGTGCGGTGGACGCGGAAACCGTCCGGCACCTTGGTAATCTTGCGACCGATGTCCTTCAGTGCGGCGATGTCGACGCCGGTAACGCCACGCCGCGCGTCTTCTTCCTGATCCGCGATCTTGAAGCCGGCCCATTTGCCGTCGAGCCAGTCGGCCTTGTTGGGCTTGTAGCCGGAGCCGGCTTCGAGCTCGGCATCGAGCCGCGCGCGCCAGTCGGCCTTGGCCTTCTCGACCTCGCCCTCGGTCAGCACGCCTTCGCTGATGAGGCGGCGGGCGTAGAGCTCGAGCGTCGACGGATGGGCCGCGATCTTCTTGTACATCACCGGCTGGGTGAAAGCCGGCTCGTCGCCCTCGTTATGGCCATGCCTGCGGTAGCAGAACATGTCGATGACGACGGGCTTGTGGAATTTCTGCCGGAACTCGGTCGCGACCTTGGCCGCGAACACGACGGCTTCCGGATCGTCGCCGTTGACGTGGAAGATCGGCGCGTCGATCATCTTCGCCACGTCCGACGGATACGGCGACGAACGGGAATAACGCGGATAGGTGGTGAAGCCGATCTGGTTGTTGACGATGAAGTGCACGGATCCGCCGGTGCGGTAGCCCTTCAGGTCCGACAGGCCGAAACATTCCGCGACCACGCCCTGGCCGGCGAACGCGGCGTCGCCATGCATCAGCAGCGGCATCACCGAGATGCGCATATCCGGCGGATCGCCGTGCTGATCCTGCTTGGCGCGGACTTTTCCGAGCACCACGGGATCGACGATCTCGAGATGCGAGGGGTTGGCGGTCAGCGACAGATGGATGCGGTTGCCGTCGAACTCGCGATCCGAGGACGCGCCGAGGTGATATTTGACGTCGCCCGAGCCTTCGACCGCATCAGGATTGGCCGAACCGCCCTTGAACTCGTGGAACAGCGCGCGGTGCGGCTTGCCCATCACCTGGGTCAGCACGTTGAGGCGGCCGCGATGCGGCATGCCCAGCACGACTTCTTTCACGCCGAGATTGCCGCCACGCTTGATGATCTGCTCGAGCGCGGGAATCAGCGATTCGGCACCGTCCAGGCCGAAGCGCTTGGTGCCGGTGAACTTGGTGTCGCAGAACTTCTCGAAGCCTTCGGCCTCGACCAGCTTCATCAGGATGGCGCGGCGGCCTTCGCGGGTGAAGGAGATTTCCTTGTCCGGCCCCTCGATCCGCTCCTGAATCCACGCCTTCTGCGCCGCGTTGGTGATGTGCATGAACTCGACACCGAGCGTCTGGCAATAGGTGCGCTCGCAGATCGCTGTGATTTCGCGCAAGCTGGCGTATTCGAGACCGAGCACATGGTCGAGGAAGATCTTGCGGTCGAAATCGGCTTCGCTGAAGCCGTAGGTCCGCGGATCGAGCTCTTCGCGATTGCGCTGGGCTTCGATGCCGAGCGGATCGAGCTTGGCGTGGAAGTGGCCGCGCATGCGGTAGGACCGGATCAGCATCAGGGCCCGGACCGAGTCGCGGGTGGCCTGGAGCAAATCGGCGGAGGAGAGGCCGCCGCCCTTGTCGCCACCCTTGGCCTGCGCTTTGGCCGCGATCTTGGCGCCGACCGTCTTCTCGACTTCCGCCCAATTGCCGTCGAGCGCGGAGGTCAGATCGTCCTGCGGGGTCAGCGGCCAATTGGCGCGCTCCCAGGACGGTCCTTGGGCGTTCTTGCTGATGTCACCCGGCTGGTCGTTGAGGCTCTTGAAGAAGTCCTGCCACTCGGCATCCACCGAGGACGGGTCCTTCTCGTAGCGGGCGTAGATTTCGTCGATGTAGGTGGCGTTGGTGCCCTGCAAAAAGGAGGAGAGGGCAAAGGCTGCGTTCGCGTCTTGGCGAGACATACTTGAGTTCCTGGCGATTTCGGTTCGCGCATAACAAACGGCGCTGGCGCTGGGCTCCCCGGCAGAGGACCAGCGCGACAGGCACCATTTACCCTATTTGCTGCGAAACTTCGCCCGGAAAATTACGAAGGTGTGAATCAGGCTTTCAATTTTTCGGCAAGCGTGTGGCCGAGGCGAGCGGGAGATGGCGACACTGTAATTCCAGCCGATTTCATCGCGTCGGTCTTGGAACCGGCGTCACCCTTGCCGCCCGAAATGATCGCGCCGGCGTGGCCCATGCGGCGGCCGGGAGGGGCCGTGACACCGGCGATGAAGCCGACCATCGGCTTCGTGCGGCCGCGCTTGGCCTCGTCCTTGAGGAACTGGGCGGCGTCTTCCTCGGCGGAACCGCCGATCTCGCCGATCATGATGATCGACTCGGTCTTGGGGTCGCCGAGCAGCATTTCCAGCACGTCGATGAACTCGGTTCCCTTGACCGGATCGCCGCCGATGCCGACCGCGGTGGTCTGGCCGAGGCCTTCCTGGGTGGTCTGGAACACGGCTTCGTAGGTCAGGGTCCCCGAGCGCGAGACGATGCCGACGCTGCCGGTCTTGAAGATGTTGGCCGGCATGATGCCGATCTTGCACTCGCCGGCGGTCATGACGCCCGGGCAGTTCGGCCCGATCAGGCGCGACTTGGAGCCGGCCAGCGAGCGCTTCACGCGGACCATGTCGATGACCGGGATACCTTCCGTGATGCAGACGATCAGCGGGATCTCGGCATCGATGGCTTCGCAGATCGCATCGGCCGCGCCCGGCGGCGGCACATAGATCACTGATGCATCGGCGCCGGTCTTCTCACGCGCCTCGCGCACGGTGTCGAACACCGGCAGGCCGAGATGCGTCGCGCCGCCTTTGCCCGGCGAAGTGCCGCCGACCATCTTGGTGCCATAGGCAATCGCGGCCTCCGAGTGGAAGGTGCCGTTCTTGCCAGTAAAGCCCTGGCAGATGACCTTGGTGTTCTTGTCGATCAGGATGGACATGAGGTCTGCTTTCGCGAAACTAACGAGTGAGAGGTCAGTGGATGCGGCGGTAGACGCCGGTGAGCACGTCGGCCCAGCCTTCCGCGTCCGGCGAGAACTGGATCTTCAACGAATAGGAATCGTCGTCGATGATTTCATAGACGTGGCGCGCATTGCCGCGGAGCGAGCCGCGCACCAGCGTCAGGGTCTTGCCGACCCACCCGCCGGAGGCGGGCGAGGGCGGCGTGTAGCCGAGCGAATCGTACCAGAACAATTTGTAGGTCCGGTCTTCGCGGTCGAAGGTGAAGATGCCGTGGGTGGCGAAGCTCTGCTTGCCGTCGCGGGTCTGGACCGAGTCCTGGATCAGATAGAAGCCATTGAGATCCATGTGGGCCACGACGTGAGAGGTCGCCGTCCCGCCCTCCGTCCAGCGCGACGGAAAGACCACCTCTTCGCCATTCCATTCACCGGCGAACGCGGCAAGACGCGCGTGCTCCGGCAGCGGGGATGATGCAGCGAGATGGTCCTGGGTCATGGCCTCAGCCTTCCTTGACGGCCTTCACGATTTTCTGCGCGGCGTCGTCGAGATTGTCGGCCGGCACCACGTTCAGGCCGGATTCACGGATGATCTTCTTGCCCAGCTCGACATTGGTGCCTTCGAGGCGAACCACCAGCGGCACGCTGAGGCCGACCTCGCGCACGGCGGCCGTGACGCCCTCGGCGATCACGTCGCACTTCATGATGCCACCGAAGATGTTGACCAGGATGCCCTTCACGTTGGGATCCGCTGTGATGATCTTGAAGGCGGCCGCGACCTTCTCCTTGCTGGCGCTGCCGCCGACGTCGAGGAAGTTCGCCGGCGCCATGCCGTAGAGCTTGATGATGTCCATCGTCGCCATCGCGAGGCCGGCGCCGTTGACCATGCAGCCGATATTGCCGTCGAGGGTGACGTAGTTGAGGTCGTGTTTCGACGCTTCGATTTCCTTGGCGTCTTCCTCGGTCTCGTCGCGCAGCGCGAGCACCTCGGGGTGACGGAACAGGGCGTTGTCGTCGAACGACACCTTGGCGTCGAGCACGCGGAGCTGGCCCTGCTTGGTCACGACCAGCGGGTTGATCTCCAGCATCGACATGTCCTTGGCGACGAACGCCGCGTAGAGCTGCGCGGTGAGCTTCTCGGCCTGCTTGGCGAGATCGCCGGAGAGTTTCAGCGCGTTCGCGACGGTGCGGCCGTGATGGCCCATGATGCCGGTCGCGGGATCGATCGAGAAGGTCACGATCTTCTCAGGCGTGTTATGCGCGACGTCCTCGATGTTGACGCCGCCCTCGGTCGACACCACGAACGAGACGCGAGAGGTCTCGCGGTCGACCAGGATCGAAAGGTAGAATTCCTTGTCGATGTCGGAGCCGTCCTCGATGTAGAGGCGGTTGACCTGCTTGCCGGCGGGGCCGGTCTGGATGGTGACGAGCGTGGCGCCGAGCATCTGCTTGGCGAATTCGGAAACCTCCGCGGCCGACTTGGCGATGCGGACGCCGCCCTTGTCGCCGGCCGAGGCTTCCTTGAACTTGCCCTTGCCGCGGCCGCCGGCGTGGATCTGACTCTTCACAACCCAGACCGGGCCCGGGAGTGCCTTTGCCGCCGCGTCCGCATCGGCCGCCTTCAGGACCGGAACGCCCTTGGAGATCGCGACGCCGAACTCGTTCAGCAGCGCTTTGGCCTGATATTCATGGATATTCATATGGTCGCTCCCTGAACCCGCGGGCGGTGACCTCGTAGGCCCACCTCAGTCTTGTGGCTGGCATACCATATACCACAGGAACTGCAACCCGGATTCTCTGACATCGATCTCTGGACTTGCGGACCAGGACCCGCCCCAACCTTAAACAAGGTTTGGCGGACCCCGGAAATGAAACCGCCGAAGACCGGTTTTCGATCTTCGGCGGAATGTTTCGACCTTAGCGGCCCAGAAGATCGGGTGCGATCTTCTTGCAGGCATCAACCAGACCCTGCACCGCGCCGACCGACTTGTCGAAGGCTTCGCGATCCTTGCCGACGAGCTCGATCTCGACGACGCGCTCAACGCCCTTGGAGCCGATCACGACGGGCACGCCGACATACATGTCCTTCACGCCGTATTCGCCGTT
This sequence comes from Bradyrhizobium sp. MI1.3, assembly GCF_055811695.1. Lineage (NCBI taxonomy): Bacteria > Pseudomonadati > Pseudomonadota > Alphaproteobacteria > Hyphomicrobiales > Nitrobacteraceae > Bradyrhizobium > Bradyrhizobium sp. MI1.3. The sequence continues at coordinate 56,031 of NZ_JBVVPQ010000038.1, forward strand.
CAGGTAGGCGGCCGAGGCCAGCACGCGCTTCTTGTCACGCAGATAGCTCTCGGCCATCGCGATCGCGGAAGCCGCCGGCGCGTAGAAGGCCGAGCCGGTCTTGAGGAGGTTGACGATCTCGGCGCCGCCGTTGCGGGTACGGTCGACGATCTCGTCGAGGCGCGCCTGCGAGGTCCAGCCCATCTTGACGAGATCGGGCAGCGGGATGCCGGCGACCGTGGAGTATTTTACCAGCGGCACCATGGTGTCGCCATGGCCGCCCAGCACGAAGGCGGTGACGTCTTCGACCGAAACGTTGAACTCGTCGGCCAGGAAGTAGCGGAAGCGCGACGAATCCAGCACGCCGGCCATGCCGACGACCTTCTTGTGCGGCAGGCCGCTAGCCTTCTGCAGCGCCCAGACCATCGCGTCGAGCGGGTTGGTGATGCAGATGACGAAAGCGTCGGGGGCGTATTTCTTGATGCCGGCGCCGACCTGTTCCATGACCTTGAGGTTGATCGAGAGGAGGTCGTCGCGGCTCATGCCGGGCTTGCGCGGCACGCCGGCGGTGACGATGCAGACTTTTGCGTTGTCGAGCGCCTCGTAGGAGTTGGCGCCGGTGTAGTGCGCGTCAAAGCCGTCGACCGGCGAGGACTGCGCGATGTCGAGCGCCTTGCCCTGCGGCACGCCCTCGGCGATGTCGAACATCACCACGTCGCCCAGCTCTTTCAGGCCGATGAGATGAGCCAGCGTTCCGCCGATCTGACCGGAGCCAATCAAAGCAATCTTGTCGCGCGCCATGTGAACCTGTCCTTTAGACACGTAAGGAGGGGAAAACTGAGACGGGTGGTTATCCCTTTCGCCTCCCCCGTTCAAGTCACGGGTTGCCCAATTGTCGGGCTTGCCGGGATAGCAGCCAGAATACCCAGGCTGTCATTCCGGGATGCGCCAACAGGCGCAGGCCCGGAATCCATGAGGCGGTAGAGTCGGCGGCAGGATGGATTCCGGGCTCGCGACTTCGTCGCGCCCCGGAATGACGCCGGAGAAGATGGTGAAATAGGACTTAAGTCTCCACCAACCCCTTGGTCGAACCGCTGGCGGTGGAATCCTTGCGACCGTGGGGCAGTGCCAGATAGGATTCCGAGCTCATTTCGATCAGGCGCGAGGCGGTGCGCTTGAACTCGTTGGCCTCGTTGCCCTCATTGGCGAGATAGAGCGAGATCGGGTTGGCATCGGCCGAGGCCATCAGCTTCACGGCATTGTCATAGAGCGTGTCGATCAGCGTAATGAAACGCTTGGCGGCGTTGCGCTGGGAGAAATCCATCACTGGAATATGGTCGACCAGGATGGTGTGATAGTCGTGCGCCAGCCTGAGATAGTCGGATGCCCCGAGCGGCTTCTCGCAGAGATCGGCGAACGCGAAGCGCGCCACGCCGTGGGCCGAGCACGGCACGTGCAGGATGCGGCCCTTGATCGAAATATCGCGCGACTTGCATTTGGCGCTGCCTGACATCTTCGACCAGGCGCGGTCGAGCGCGGCGTCGGCCTCGGTGTCTGCCGGCGTCAACCACATCGGCACGCCCTGAAGCTTTTCCAGCCGGAAGTCGGTGCGCGCGTCGAGCCGCAGCACGTCCATGTGGTCGGTGATCTGTTTGATAAAGGGCAGGAATAGCGAACGGTTCAGACCGCCCTTGTAGAGGTCGTCAGGCGCGACGTTGGAGGTCGCAACCACCACGGTGCCGAGCTCCAGCAGCTTTGCGAACAGGCGGCCGAGGATCATCGCGTCCGCGATGTCGGTGACGTGGAATTCGTCGAAACAGAGCAGCCAGCTCTCCTCGAAGATCGCATGCGCCGTCAGCGCGATGACGTCGCCGTCGGCGATCTCGCCGCGGGCGATGCCCTGGCGAAAATCGTAGATGCGCTCGTGCACATCGGCCATGAATTCGTGGAAATGCGCGCGCCGCTTGTGCTCGACGGTCGAGTGCTGGAAGAACAGATCCATCAGCATGGTCTTGCCGCGGCCGACCTCGCCATGGACGTAGAGCCCATGCGGCGCCTCGTCCTTGTCGCTGCTGAACAGGCGGCTGAGCAGGCCCTGCTTGCGCTGCGGCTTGTAATCGGCGAGCCGCTGGTCGAGCGCCGCATAGGCGTCGGCGATTTCGGCCTGCGCAGCGTCGGGCTCGATCGCGCCGGACGCGATCTGGGCCTGATAGGCTTCGCGGAATGAGGAACTGGGGGTCGAGAGCATGCTCTTTACCGCCAGAGATGAGCGGAAATTGCAACTCCGTATTGGCGCAAGGGCTTATGCGCTCCGCCCACATCCACGTGGTCGGAGGCGAATAATTGAGATATCACAGGGCTAAAGCGGCTACTTTGAGGTTCCTGGCATGGCCCTTAGTATCGAGGACTCCGAGGTCGAACGGCTCGCGAGGCGTCTGGCGCAACTCACTGGCGAGACGGTTGCTCTTGCTACGAAGCGAGCTATCGAAGAGCGCCTCAGGCGCATCGACAATCAGTACTGCAAAACTGCTCTTTTGGAGGATATGGCCGCAATCCGTCGACGCTGGAGCGAGCTGCCTGTGGTAGCCGACCGGATGCCCGACGAAATAGTAGGATACGACGAACACGGATTGCCATTCTGACTTCAGTCGATGCTAGGCATCTACGCGCCATATGGGTCGGCGTCGCTCCGTCTTCTGCGAGCCAAGACTCACTCACACAACTCATAAGCGTCCTCGACCACATACGGGCCGCCGCCCGTCGATGCGCGGGACGAGAACAGCACGAAACGTTCGGCCGTGAACGCCTTGCTGGGAAAATAGCCGCGCAGCGAAAGATAATCGGCGACGTCACGGTCGGTGGCGTCGTGCAGCCGGGCCAGCGTGACATGCGGGATGAACTTGCGGCCTTCAGGGTCGAGGCCGATCCGCTGCATCAGGCGCTCGAGCTCGGCCTGCAATTCCATCAGCGGCTTGCTCGGCACGATGGTGGCGACCACCGCGCGCGGCTTGCGTCCGCCGAAACTCTGCAAACCCTGCACCTTCACCTCGAACGGCTTGCGGTCGACGCGAAACAACATCGAGGCGATTTCGTTGGCGGACATGCCATCGATATTGCCGATGAAGCGCAGGGTGACGTGATAATTTTCGGGATCGATCCAGCGGGCGCCGGGAAGGCCGCCCCGTAAATTGGAAAGCGACTGGCCAATCTCGGCCGGAATTTCCAGACCAGTGAACAAACGCGGCATCGTTTCGCGCTCCCGATGCTTGGGCATGATCCCAGGGCAAGATCATATCCAAATTTTAGAGCCGGCGACGAATCACCGGTACCTCAATTCCTATCGCAGTTGTGTGACTCTGCGAAGCATCGCGCGCCTCACCCCGGTAAAACCCTGGGAATTACGGTTAGCGTTGCCTGCTTTTCAACGCCGCTGCTCAGCTATCGTGCCAATGAATGCCTCAACCGTGGGCAAGATATTCCTGACGATGATGTCGACGCCGGCCGCGGTCGGATGAATGCCGTCGGCCTGGTTGAGCTTGGCATCAGCCGCGACACCGTCGAGAAAAAACGGATAGAGCGGCACGCCGAATTTTTTCGCCAGATCCGGATAAATCGAATTGAAGCGCGCGGCATAGTCCGCGCCGTAATTCGGCGGCGCCAGCATACCGCACAGCATCACCGCGATCTTGCGCGCCTTGAGGCGCTGGACGATCTCGGTCAGCGCGGTGCGCGTCAAATCGGGATCGATGCCGCGCAGCGCATCGTTGGCGCCGAGCTCGATGATCACACCGTCGGTTCCGTTGGGGACCGACCAGTCGAGCCGGTCACGGCCCCCCGAGGAGGTGTCGCCGGACACCCCGGCATTGGTCATGTCGACGTCTATGCCTTTGGATTGCAAGGCTTTTTGAAGCCTAGTGGGGAACGCTTGCTGGGCCGGGAGGCCGAGGCCGGCGCTCAAGGAATCGCCGAGAACCACCAGCTTGATCGGTTTCGCCGCCTCGGCCCATGCCGGATTTGGCACCGTCATCAAAGCGAGCATCAACACGGCTATGTGCATGAACAATCCGTAACGCCTCTCGACCGCGCGTGCGGAGTTGCCATATGACCGGACCATGGACACTCGCATCTCTTCCTCTTCGCTCGCCGACAGTTCGGCGGACACCATCGCCATCTCCAACGTCAATCTGTCATTGGGTACGGGCGCGGCACGCGTTCACATTCTCAAGGATATCAGCCTGCGCGTCGGCCGGAGCGAGACGATCGGCCTGATCGGCCCGTCAGGTTCGGGCAAATCCACGCTGCTGATGGTGATGGCGGGGCTGGAGCGTCCTGATAGCGGAGAGGTGGTGGTCAGCGGCACGCCTTTCAATGCCCTCGACGAGGACGCGCTGGCCCGCTTCCGCGGCCGCCAGGTCGGCATCGTCTTCCAGTCCTTCCATTTGATCCCGACCATGACCGCGCTGGAGAACGTCGCGGTGCCGCTCGAGCTTGCGGGCAATCCCGACGCCACAAAGCGCGCGGCGCAGGAGCTGCAATCGGTCGGGCTCGGCGACCGTCTGCATCACTATCCGACGCAGCTCTCCGGCGGCGAGCAGCAGCGCGTCGCGCTGGCCCGCGCGCTGGCACCCGATCCCGCGATCCTCGTTGCCGACGAGCCGACCGGCAATCTCGACGAAGCCACGGGACAACAGATCGTCGACCTGCTGTTCAGCAAGCATGCCGAGCGCGGCATGACGCTGGTGCTGGTCACGCACGATTCCTCGCTCGCGCATCGCTGCGATCGCGTGATCCGCCTGCGCTCCGGGCGCATCGACACGCAGTCGGCGCCGGCATGAGCCTCGCTGCTGAACCGTTTGCGAAGCCCAATGGCGTTGCGCTGTCGCTGCGCTACGCGCTGCGCGAATTGCGCGGCGGCCTGCGCGGCTTCTACGTCTTCATTGCCTGCATCGCGCTCGGCGTGATGGCGATCGCCGGCGTCGGCTCGGTCTCGGCGAGCCTGAGCGACGGCCTCGCCCGCGAGGGCCGTACGCTGCTCGGCGGCGACGTGTCCTTCGTCTTGTTTCAGCGCGAGGCGAAGCCGGAGGAAGTCGCCTTCCTGCGTTCGCGCGGCACCGTCTCGAGCGCCGCCACACTGCGCGGCATGGCGCGCTCGGCCGAGGGCAAGCTGGCGCTGGTCGAGATGAAGGCCGTCGACGACACCTATCCGATGCTGGGACAGCTGACGCTGGCGCCGCCGCTGCCGATGTCCGACCTGCTCGCAGAGCACGACGGCGCGTTCGGCGCGGCCGCCGATCCGACGCTGCTGGCGCGGCTGTCGCTCAAGACCGGCGATCGCGTCACCGTCGGGGCTGCGACGTTCCAGATCCGCAGCGCCGTCGAAGCCGAGCCCGACAAGCTCGCCGGCGGCATCGGCTTCGGCCCGCGCTTCCTGATCAGCGAAGCGGGCCTGCGCGCCACGGGGCTGGTCCAGCCCGGCAGCCTGGTGCGCTGGGTCTACCGTGTGAAGCTGCCGGAGATCGCCAACGGCGAGCGCGCCACCGAAGCCTTCATCGCGGATTCGCGCAACGCTGCGCCGCAGGCCGGCTGGGAGGTCCGCAGCCGCTCCAACGCCTCGCCGCAGCTCGAGCGCAACATCAACCGCTTCACGCAGTTCCTGACGCTGGTCGGCCTCGCCGCGCTGCTGGTCGGCGGCGTCGGCGTCGCCAATGCCGTCAAGGCCCATATCGACCACAAGCTCGAGGTGATCGCGGCCTTCAAGGCCGTCGGGGCCACCGGGCGCGACGTGTTCGGCATCTATCTCGCCCAGGTTCTCCTGCTCGCCGCGATCGGCTCGCTGATCGGCCTCGCGCTCGGCGCCGCCATGCCCTTCGCAATCGTCGGCCTGTTCGGCAAGCTGCTGCCGCTGCCGGTGGTGCCGGCGGTGCATGCCGCCGAACTCGCGCTGTCGTTCGTCTATGGGCTGCTTACGGCGCTTGCATTCGGCCTGTGGCCACTCGGGCGGGTGCACGACGTGCCGGTGGCCGCGCTGTTCCGCGACACCGTCAGTTCGGAATGGCACCGGCCGCGCCTGGGTTATGTCGTGTTCATGGGCGTCGTGGTCGCACTGCTGATCGCCGTCGTGATCGGATTGTCTTTCGACAAGCGCATCGCCGCGGTGTTCGTGGCCTCCTCCGTGGTCGTGTTCGCCCTGCTGCGCGGCATCGCCGCCCTGCTGATGGGCATCGCGCGGCGGCTGCCGCGCACGCGGTGGCCGATGCTCCGGCTCGCGATCGCCAACATCCACCGGCCGGGCGCGCTGACGCCCTCCGTCGTGCTGTCGCTGGGGCTGGGCCTCGCGGTGCTCGTCACCATCACCCAGATCGACGGCAATCTGCGCCGGCAGTTCCTGGCAGCACTGCCCGAGCACGCACCGTCGTTCTTCTTCATCGACATTCCGAGCACGCAGGCCGAGCAGTTCGACTCATATCTGCGCCAGCTCGCCCCTGGCGCGAAGGTCGATGACGTGCCGATGCTGCGCGGGCGCATCGTCGGAGCCCGCGGCGTCCGCGCCGAGGAGCTCAAGCCCAGCACCGATTCCGAGTGGGTGCTGCAGAGCGACCGTGGCCTGACCTATACCGCCGAGCTGCCGAAGGGCTCCAAGGTGGTCGAGGGCGAGTGGTGGAGCGCCGATTATTCCGGCCCGCCGCTGGTTTCGATGGAGAAGAAGATCGCGGACGGACTCGGCCTCAAGCTCGGCGACGAGGTCGTGGTCAATATCCTCGGCCGCGACATCCCCGCGAAGATCAGCAATCTGCGCAGCATCGACTGGCAGGGCCTCGGCATCAATTTCGTCCTCGTGTTTTCGCCGAACGCGTTCAAGGGCGCGCCGCACACCCACATCGCGACGCTGACGGAAGCCGGCGGCGATGCGGCCGGCGACGGCAAGATCATCAGGGAGGTGGCTGACGCCTATCCGATGGTGACGAGCGTGCGCGTGCGCGAGGTGATGGAGACGGTCGGCTCGGTCGTGACCAACCTGGCGCTGGCGATCCGCGGCGCCAGCGCGGTGACCCTGATCTCGGCGATCCTGGTGTTGGGCGGCGCGCTCGCCGCCGGCCATCGCCACCGGGTCTACGATGCTGTAATCCTCAAGACCCTGGGCGCGACCCGGCTGCGGCTGCTCGGCGCCTATGCCCTCGAATACCTCCTGATTGGCCTCGCTACGGCGGTGTTCGGCGTTTTCGCCGGCAGCGTCGCGGCCTGGATGATCGTGACCCGGCTGATGACCCTCACTTTCGTCTGGCAGGGCGGCAGCGCCGCCGGCGTGGTCGCGGCTGCCTTGGTCGTCACGGTCGGCCTCGGGCTCGCCGGCACGCTGCTGGCGTTGAACAAAAAGCCCGCCACGGTGTTGCGGAATTTGTGACAAATGGTAGCGGGCGGCGGCACGGGAGCGAAATCGCACGATTCCGGCGATTAACCACGTCCGCTCGTCTGGATTGCAGGGAAGGGCGACATTCAGCCGCGCGTGGACGGTTGCAGCGGATGTGTTAGTTTCCCACATATCGAGTGGGTTCGGAGCCCCGATTGTTAGCCAAAATTTAGTCGGCAGACATCGGTATCCGAGATAGAGTTTGACGAACCGGCGGCATGGCGACCCTCATGCCGGACCGGACCAACCAACGGGAATTCGACCATGTCGGACCTAGACCGCAATTACGCTTCTCCTTTCGGCAGGGCCGCCGGGCGTGTTGACGCCGCGACGGTCGATGCCGGCCTGCGCGCCTACATGCTGCGCATCTACAACTACATGAGCATTGGCCTCGCCATCACCGGCTTGGCCGCGCTCGGCGTCTACATGGCCGCCGTGACGGATGTTCCGACCCCGGAAGCCGTCCGCGTCGGCAAGCTGTTCCTGACGCCGTTCGGCTACGCGATGTTCGTCAGCCCGCTGAAGTGGCTGTTCATGCTCGCGCCGCTCGCCATGGTGTTCGTGATCTCGGCGGGCATCAACCGTCTCGCTCCCTCGACCGCCCAGATCCTGTTCTGGGTGTTCGCGGCGCTGATGGGCGTCTCGCTGTCCTCGATCTTCCTGGTGTTCACGCACACCTCGATCGTGCGGGTGTTCTTCATCACCGCGGCGACCTTCGGCGCGCTCAGCCTCTACGGCTACACCACCAAGCGTGACATGAGCGGAATGGGTTCGTTCCTGTTCATGGGCCTGATCGGCATCGTGATCGCGAGCCTGGTAAACCTGTTCCTGGCGAGCTCGGTGCTGCAGTTCGTGGTGTCGGTGGTCGGCGTGCTGGTGTTCGCGGGCCTCACGGCCTGGGATACCCAGCGGCTGAAGAACGACTACATCTACGGCTACGCCTCGGCCGGCGGTGACATCGCAGAGCGTGCGGCCATCACCGGCGCGCTGTCGCTGTACCTGAACTTCATCAACCTGTTCACGCTGCTCCTGCAGCTCCTCGGCCAGCGCGACTAAGCGCTGAGGCGAGAGGACGGACACGAACCCCGGCCGAAAGGCCGGGGTTTTTGTTTGGGTGGGCCGGACGTCGTCATCGCCTGCCTTGTGCGCAATTGCGCACTGGGGCGGGCGATCCAGTACGCCGCAGCGGCTCTGTTCTTGCTGCACTGTTTCGGAGTACTGGATGCCCCGCCTACGCGGGGCATGACAGCGGAGAAGATGGAGGCTGCTTCGCTCGCAATGACGACGTGGGGAGGCGGTTCGCCTCTTCCAGCCGTCCCAGGAAGGCTCTAATCTTGCGGCATGTCCGCACCCGATATCAGGCCCACCATTGAGGCCGACCTTCCCGCCATCACCGCCATCTACCAGCAGGCTGTCCGCGAGGGCACCGCGACGTTCGAGCTGGAGCCGCCCGATCTCGCCGAGATGACGCGCCGCTACCGTACGCTGATCGACGGCGGCTACCCCTATTTCGTCGCCATCCTCGACGGGCGCGTCGCCGGCTACGCCTATGCCGGCGCCTACCGGCCGCGGCCGGCCTACCGCTTCACGGTCGAGAACTCGATCTATCTCGATCCGTCCTTCCACCGCCGCGGCATCGGAGCGCTCCTGCTGGAGCGGCTGATCGTCGAGTGCGAGGCGCGCGGTTTCCGCCAGATGATCGCCGTGATCGGCGATTCCGCCAATGCGGGTTCGATCGGCGTGCACAGCAAGGGCGGCTTCAAGATGATCGGCACGCATCCCAGCGTCGGGCTGAAATTCGGCCGCTGGCTGGACACGGTGATGATGCAGCGGGATCTTGGCGAGGGCGCGAAGAGCGTGCCGGGGAAGTAAGGCCCGTAGCCCGGGTGAGCGAAGCGATACCCGGGAAGGCTGCAAGCAAAGACCCGGATGTCGCTACGCTCATCCGGGCTACTGGATCCCTGCTCACACCACCGCCAATTTGCGATCGATCACCAGGAGCACGCGCTCCAGTTCGTGGCCGCGGCGCAGGATCAAGCCCGTCGCCGAGATCACGCTGTACATGCCCTGCTTGCGCGCGAGGCGCGGATCCTTCTCGATACGATAAATTGGCACTTCCGAGGCGCGGCGGAAGACCGAGAACACGGCGCGATCCCTGAGGAAGTCGATGGCATAGTCGCGCCACTCGCCGTCGGCGACCATCCGGCCGTAGAGATTGAGAATACGGTGCAGCTCGAGCCGGTTGAACGTCACGCGGCTCAGCTGCGCATTCGAAGCGGCGGGGCGCGCCGCCGCGCGCTGTTCGCTCGGATCGGCATCCTCCGACAGACTCATAGGTCGCCTCCTGTCGCATCAGCATGACCGCGTCCGCGAAGAACCGTCCCCGGAACCGCGGATCATGACAGTTGCATGATCGCGCCAACTGTTCCCCACCGCAAGGGGCCCCTGGAAGGACACTGGACCGGAGCAAACCGCCCACACGCAGCGGTGGAACTCTGTCGCGGCAAACCGTCACGGGATCGTTAGCAGGAATCATAGTGTCGCCGCTTTTCCGCCAAGCGACTGCCGCCCTGCATTGCGAAAAGACTTGTGTGCGTTGACCCGGTCCTTTCGGTTCCGGATTCCTCAGCCCCCAGCCCCCCGGGGCCGTCAGGATCGGGTCTGTTCGCACGACAAGGAGGGCCAACGCGAGTTGGTCCTTTTTTGTTTGGGTCGGTTTTGTCTGTGTCGGGATGTTTCTGCCTCGACGCATATCTCACCATCTCCGCACAAACTCTCTCCCCTCATCCTGAGGAGCCGCGAAGCGGCGTCTCGAAGGATCGAGGCCGAGCTGCCTCAGTAGGGCCTGCATGGTTCGAGACGGCGCTGACGCGCCTCCTCACCATGAGGATTGAGAGCGTGCTTGAGTCGGAAGATTCGAAGTGTGCGCGTCAGTGCAGCGACGTATACGCCGCGCCCAGCATCGGGCCCGGCTTCTCGCGGCTGCCGTCCTGAACATAGACCACGGCACCGTCGACGCCGTCGCGCGTGAGGTTCTCGATCGGCACCGTCCAGCTTTCCGGACGGCCGGTCCAGTCGCCGACCTTGAGCAGGTTGCGCACCACGTTGTGATAGATGACCTGCTGTCCACGATTTTCGCCGCGGCTGATCGCGATCGGCACCGATTTCGCAATCGAGCAGATCCAGACCTCGCCGTGGGACACGGTCGGCTCGTTGCTCGCGGCCACCGAGACGTTGATCTGCTTGCCCGCGAGCGACATCGTCACCGGCACGCTCATCACGCCCGTGCCCGTGTCGGTTTTGCCGATCGCGCTTTCGATGCCGGTGCGGTCGCTGCCGACGACATGCGTGGAGCCGTTGACCACGACCTGCGGTGTGTAGACTTCGCGATCGCCGCGCATGCGCGAATAGGCACGCTGCCGTGCAGAGAAGCGCGAATCGGCCAATGTGTCCTTCCAGCCGAGATAGTCCCAATAGTCGATCGGCATGCTCAGCGCGATGATCGAGGGATCGCGGGCGAGGTCGCCGATGATCTTGTCGGCCGGCGGGCAGGAGGAGCAGCCCTGCGAGGTAAACAATTCGACAACGGCGCGGGGATCAGCCTCGGCAGGACGGATGACGGCGACGATCGCACAGAGACCAAGAGCTCCCGACCAGAGGGCGCCGGACCAGCGTGAAACCAGATGAGAAGCCGTCATTGTTGTCATGTCGAACGCCGTACACCATTGCTCGTGAGAGGGAAATCTTACCGCCGGATGGTCACCGTAGTCTTACGGGCCTCACACTTTCGTCCGCCAAAGTAACCGTCCAAAGCGTGGGGTTCTCCGCCGGGCGGGCCCATCTGAAGCCTGCCGCAAACGCGTGAAGGCGGCCTTGTGATAGGCCGCCTTCGTGTAACCTACTACTCACTTCGCAGTGAGCCACCGTTCACAAGTCCGCGCTTACGCCGCGAGCTTGCGCAGCACGTAGTGCAAGATGCCGCCGTTGCGGTAGTATTCCAGCTCGTCCAGCGTATCGATGCGGCAGAGCAGCGAAACGCGCTGCAGCGAACCGTCGCCGGAGACGATCTCCGCGGTCAGCTTCTGGCGCGGCTTGAGCTCGCCGACGAGGCCGCGCAGCGTGACCTTCTCGTCGCCCTTCAGACCGAGCGACGACCAGGAGGTGCCGTCCTCGAACGTCAGCGGCAGCACGCCCATGCCGACCAGGTTGGAGCGGTGGATGCGCTCGAAGCTCTGGCAGATCACGGCGCGCACGCCGAGCAGACGCGTGCCCTTCGCGGCCCAGTCGCGCGAGGAGCCGTTGCCGTATTCGGCGCCGGCGAACACCACCAGCGGCACCTGCTCCTGCTGGTACTTCATCGCGGCGTCGTAGATCGACATCTGCTCGCCGTCTGGCCAGTGTTTTGTCAGACCGCCCTCAGGGATATTTCCATCCGCGCCCTTGAGCATGAAGTTCTTGATGCGGATATTGGCGAAGGTGCCGCGCATCATGACTTCATGGTTGCCGCGCCGCGTGCCGTACTGGTTGAAGTCGGCCGGACGTACCTGGTGTTCGCTGAGATATTTGCCGGCGGGCGAGGTGAGCTTGATCGAACCGGCCGGCGAGATGTGGTCGGTGGTGATCTTGTCGCCGAACATGGCGAGGATGCGGGCCTCGACGATGTCGGTGACCGGCTCCGGCTCCTTCTTCATGCCTTCGAAATAGGGCGGGTTCTGCACATAGGTCGAGCTCATGTTCCAGCGATAGGTCTCGCTCTCGACCGTCTTGATCTTGCGCCAGTTGGTGTCGCCCTTGAACACATCGGCATACTTCTTCTTGAAGATCGACGCGGTCACGAACTTCTTCATGAAGGCGTTGATCTCCTTCGTCGTCGGCCAGATGTCCTTCAGGTAGACCGGCTTGCCGTCCTTGCCTTCACCGAGCGGTTCGATGGCGAGGTTCTTGGTGACGGTGCCCGCGAGCGCGTGGGCGACCACGAGCGGCGGCGAGGCCAGATAGTTCGCCTGCACGTCCGGCGAGACGCGGCCTTCGAAGTTGCGGTTACCGGAGAGCACGGCAGCCGCGACAATGCCGTTGTCGTTGATCGACTTCGAGATCTCCTCGGGCAGCGGACCGGAATTGCCGATGCAGGTGGTGCAGCCGAAACCGACCAGGTTGAAGCCGACCTTGTCGAGATCGGCCTGGAGACCGGAATCGGCGAGATAGGCCGCCACCACCTGACTGCCCGGGGCGAGCGAGGTCTTCACCCACGGCTTTGCCTTGAGGCCCTTCGCGGCGGCGTTGCGCGCCAGCAGACCGGCGCCGATCAGCACGCTCGGGTTCGAGGTGTTCGTGCAGGAGGTGATCGCGGCGATGACGACGTCGCCATGGCCGATGTCGAACTTCTTGCCCTCGACGGCAAAGCGCTTCGCCGGCTCCTCGGCCTTCTTGTATTCGGTGGCGAGCGCGAGCGAGAAGCCCTCGGCCACGGACGGCAGCGCAATGCGGCCTTCGGGGCGCTTCGGACCGGCCATCGACGGCACGACGTCACCGAGGTCGAGCGTCAGCGTCTCCGTGAACACCGGATCGGCCGACTTGGCGGTGCGGAACAGCCCTTGCGCCTTCGCATAGGCCTGCACCAGCGCGACGCGCGCCGAGGCGCGGCCGGAGGTCTTGAGATAATCGAGCGCGGCGGCGTCGACCGGGAAGAAGCCGCAGGTCGCGCCATATTCGGGCGCCATGTTGGCGATGGTCGCCTTGTCGGCGACCGAGAGATGGTCGAGGCCGGGGCCGAAGAACTCGACGAACTTGCCGACAACGCCGAGCTTGCGCAGCATCTGCGTCACCGTCAGCACGAGGTCGGTCGCGGTGACGCCTTCCTTCATCGCGCCCTTCAGCTTGAAGCCGACGACGTTGGGCAGCAGCATCGACAGCGGCTGGCCGAGCATGCAGGCTTCGGCCTCGATGCCGCCGACGCCCCAGCCGAGCACGGCGAGACCGTTGACCATGGTGGTGTGGGAATCGGTGCCGACCAGCGAGTCGGGATAGGCGACCTCGAAGGTGCCGGTCTTCTTGCCGACCGTCATCTTCTCCTTCTTGGTCCAGACCGTCTGGGAGAGATATTCGAGATTGACCTGGTGGCAGATGCCGGTGCCGGGCGGCACGACGGAGAAGTTCGAGAACGCCTTCTGGCCCCATTTCAGGAACTCGTAGCGTTCCTGGTTCTGCTTGTATTCCTCGGTGACGTTCTTGCCGAACGCCTTGTTGTCACCGAAGAAGTTCACGATCACGGAGTGGTCGATGACGAGGTCGACCGGCACCAGCGGATTGATCTTCTCGGCATCGCCGCCAAGCTTCTGCATCGCGTTGCGCATCGCGGCGAGATCGACCACGGCGGGGACGCCGGTGAAGTCCTGCATCAGCACGCGCGCCGGGCGGAAGGCGATCTCATGCTCCAGCGACTTCTTGCGCAGCCACTTCGACACCGCGACGATGTCTTCCTTCTTGACCGAGCGGCCGTCCTCGTTGCGGAGCAGGTTCTCGAGCAAGACCTTCATCGAATAGGGGAGTTTCGAAATTCCCTTCAGACCATTCTTCTCGGCCGTGGGCAGGCTGTAATAGACATAGGTCTTGGCGCCGACCTTGAGGGTCTTTTTGCATTTGAAGCTGTCGAGCGAGGTCATGTAGGAAATCCCAATTGTTAGTTATACCCGGCAGGGTATTTTAACACCGTCAGCGTAGGCAGGCTGAGTCGCTTGCAGGGGCAGGTTGAGTTGCTGCATCAAGTAGTTCCGGGCTTATAGAAGCTTTCTAACCGCGCCGCCACAGCCACAAACGTGCCGCGGCAATCCGCGAGCCAAAAATTCCCATACGCTACCCCAAGTTTTCCTGAGGCCTGACGTTGAGCGGGCTGGTACGAGGCGAGATGCAGCTTTCCGGACATGGGGTCACATGCGTGCGGGGCGGCCGCGAGGTGTTTGCCGGGCTCGATTTCGGGGCCGGCTCCGGCGAAGCCGTGGCGGTCGTGGGCCGCAACGGATCGGGCAAGACCTCGCTGCTGCGGCTGATCGCGGGCCTGCTCATTCCGGCGGGCGGCACGATCGCGCTGCACGGAGGTGACGCCGAGCTGACATTGCCGGAGCAATGCCATTATCTCGGTCATCGCGACGCCCTGAAGCCAGCCCTGAGCGTGGCGGAGAATCTGACGTTCTGGGCCGATTTCTTGGGCGGCGAGCGTTTCGACGCCGGCGAGAGCCTCGCCACCGTCGGGCTCGACCATGCCGCCGATCTGCCCGCCGCCTTCCTGTCCGCAGGCCAGCGCCGCCGGCTCTCGCTGGCCCGCCTGCTGACCGTCCGCCGGCCGGTCTGGCTCTTGGACGAGCCGACCACGGCACTGGATGTCGCGGGCCAGGACATGTTTTCCGGATTGATGCGCGAGCACTTGGCGCGCGGCGGCCTGATCGTCGCCGCCACCCACGCCCCCCTCGGGATCGATTCGCGGGAGCTGCGGATCGGGGGTGCGGTGTGATTCCGATGGACCCTCAGTTTTCCGAGCGGCGGGGTGCCGCTCTCTCCGTTCCCTCCCCCCTTGTGGGGGAGGGTCAGGGAGG